>NZ_KV786993.1:2795-4200 GCF_001806975.1 Aerococcus sp. HMSC10H05 | reverse complement strand
TTCAATCAAATTATTCAGGTATTTAATGGTACTGGTGGTAATCTCCTTGTCCATGATTGCAATCCATGGAATAGAAGCAAAATTCCCATTTCCAATACTTCCTTTGATCACATAATCTGTTAATGATAATTTATTACGCAATGCTTCAGGGATCTCTTCTTTGATAACTTGTCCTATTGGTGCCCCTGCAAAAGGGCCATTTTTAGATTCAGGATATTGTATAGCTGCATCAGCTATCATAGTTGATATATTCATGTTGCCTCCTTAAGCGTTTTGCTTTTACATAGATTGATTCGTGAGAGAGATTTCGTTTTTAATTCTATATACAGTATCTCTCGTAACCCCTGTTTCCTCTGCAATCTTTTTGATAGGCTCTTCTTGTTTGAGCTTATTCACGATTACATGATAGATCATTCGATCTCTTGGATTTTTTGCCTCCGCCGAATACTTTACCGGGCGGCCTTTATAGTGGCCTTTTCGCTTAGCTATTTCGATTCCTTGTCGCTGCTTACGTTTGATTTCTTCACGCTCATTCTGAGCTGTCCAGGACAGCAGTTGCACAATCATGTTTCGAATTAACTTTTGGAGGTTTGGATCTCCCATCTCTTGGTTTAGAATAGGTAGGTTTAAAACAATAAGCCCGACTTCCTTTTGATCGAGCTTCTGAACGGTCTGAACAATATCATCATAGTTTCGTCCCAACCGATCCAGTGACTCCACAATCAGAGTGTCTTTCTCCCGAAGGAATTGAAGTGCTTTTTGTAGCTCCAATCGTTCGGTCATGCTTTTACCGGACATTTTTTCTTGAAAAATCTTTTCAGCACCGGCTTGTTCTAAAGCTTCGATCTGACGATCTAAATTTTGGTCGGTAGTAGATACACGTGCATAGCCTACTTTCATCTTTTCCACTCCTTTTTCTCAACATATTTAATAGACACTTATAATCTACACTAAAAAGAGCGAAAAGACAATAGCCTATGCATGTCTATTTTGGGTACACCCTAAATCGTCATAAAGGGTAAAAAAAGACTGCTTCTTGTAAAAAAAGCAGTCTTTTTTCATTTGAGCCATTTCTTAGTATTTAGAAATCATAGATACCGTAAGGGATTTTATTCTTTATTTAAAACTTTGCAACAGAACCAGGCATTTAATAGCTTGTACAGAGGCAATTGATGCTGGTGTCAATGTAGCCGGTTACTTTGTTTGGTCATTGATGGACGTCTTCTCTTGGTCAAACGGCTATAATAAGCGATACGGTCTATTTTATGTAGATTTTGATACGCAAGAAAGATATCCGAAGAAGAGTGCCTACTGGTGGAAACAATTGAATGAGAATAGGGATCTAAGCTCGAACGATATAGGATAATAGGAATTAGTTAACCATCTAAGGTGATATACTTTAGAT
>NZ_KV786993.1:0-2775 GCF_001806975.1 Aerococcus sp. HMSC10H05 | reverse complement strand
TATTTTTTAACTTTTAAATTATTAAAACTTTGGTCATAATTAAAGATGGAAATTCACAAAGTATTTCTAAAACGAAGTATGCGTTTTCTTAATTTCAGCTTATAAAAATTGAGTGAAAACGCTACATTTAGGCTTTTGGCAATAGTGCATGGCATTTTTTTAATCTTTGAAGTTCGCTTGAATTCCTAAAATTTCAGACGTATAATTGTGAAGAAAGAAGGAGTGTAATACATGATTAACTTAATGCGTAAAGTTCCTGCGGGTACTTTTTTAATTCCAATGATCATTTCTATGATCATTTACTCGATAATGCCTGATTTATTTAGAATTGGTGGTCCAACCGAGGCTTTCTTCTCAAGTTCAGGAACGAATTATATTATTGGTTTACTTGTATTTGCATCTGGTACAACAGTTGATTTGAAGAAAATTGGTAAATTACTGAAACACCAGGGTGCCTTAGTCATTTTTAAAATCGTAATTGCAACAGTTTTCTCATTTATCTTTTTAAATTTTTTTGGGTTAGATGGTATCTGGGGAATTTCAGGTTTAGGATTTGTTTCTGTGATGTTGTCTTCAAATCCAGCTATCAACTTATCTATTACTGAATCTTACGGGGATAAGGATGATGCAGCGATTTACCCATTTGCGGTAATTCCATCACTTCCAGCAATACCTTTAATTATTATGAGTGTCTATATCAACGGTGGTTTTGGCGGTGTAGATTGGATGCCAGTTATTTCCGTCTTCTTACCATTAGTAATAGGGATTATTTTTGGGAACTTAGATAAAGAATTCGGTAAAGTGTTTGGTGCAGTTATGCCAGCATCGTTAATGTTATTGGGCTGGTTGCTTGGTCAAAATATGGATATGTTTGAAGCAATTAAGTCAGGGGTTTCTGGTATTATTGTAACAATCATCTTCATGATATTAGAAATGCCAATTTCTTATATTTTTGAGAAAAAAGTATTACATTATGAAGGGTATTCAGCAATTGCTTTATCTACCGTTGCAGGTGTGACAACAGCCGTGCCAGCAGTAGTTGCAGTGGCCTTGCCTGAAGTTGCTAAAGACGTAACTTCTGCTACAGCGCAAGTATTAATGGCTACAATTATTACATCGATTGTTGCACCATTAATTGTTAACAAAATTCACGATAAATATATCAAAAAATAGATATATAACTAGATTAAAACAAATAGTAATAGATTTTGAGACTGGATTTTACGGTTCTTTTACAAATAGTGTTAGTAAATAATTTCAAAGCACACGAATACATTTTTTAGTTTTTAATAATAATTAAGAAATCAATAAAGTTAAATGCCATGCACGCTGTGATGTGTTTGGCTTTTTTCTTGCCTTTAGGCAAGGGAAGTGACCAATGAGATAACATTTCTAACAAATGGTATTTTGTCCTTCAGTGTACGTTCCTTAAAAGCCGTGGCACCAGCGAGAGCCAAGGTCTCTCTGCTTTAAAATCGAGCCTTAGTCTCGATTTCATGCTTGTTCACGGCTAAGGACGTACACTTTGATATGCTCCCTCTAAAGTAGACACTTAAAAAAGTAAATCTACTTTAGGGGGAGTTTTTTTTGCGTTCAAATAGTAAACATACAGTATCTGAATTAAAATATTTCATTAAATTATATTTACAGGAAGGCGTAAGTATCAGTGAGTTGCAAGAAACCTTTGGTTTAAAGCTTGTAGAAAGTAAATTTCGCCGCAAGATTCTACGATATAAAGAGCACGGTATTTCTGGTATTCAGTCAAGTAAAACCAACAATCATTATAGTCAAGAGTTTAAGCAAGCTATTGTTGAGGAGTATTTTACTTCTGATCAAACAATAGCTGGGATTGCACGTAAGTATAATATTCCTTCAGATGCAACTGTTGGAAATTGGATAATCAAGTATACTAAGGGTGAAGAAAACCGTAATTGTTATCCATTACCCGAGGTGTATAAAATGAAAAGCAGAAAAACGACCACAGAAGAAAAAATAATGATTGTCAAAGATTGCTTGGCCAATGAATTGTCTTATAAAGAAACAGCTCAGAAACATCAAGTATCCTACAACAATGTGTATTCGTGGGTTAAAAAGTATAAAGAATACGGTCCTGATGGACTTAGCGATAATCGTGGACGGCGGAAACCTGATAGTTTACAAACAAATGAAGAGAAGTTAAAGGCAGAAATTGCCGCACTGAAGGCTAAAAATGAGTACTTAGAAACGGAAAATGCAGCAATAAAAAAGCGGAGAGAAGTGGAAAGAGAGTTGATGTTACGCAAACAAGGTATGAAGTCGAATATCAAACCATTAAAAAATTACAACAAGAAGGATTCAAAATAGTGCATTTATGTAAAGCTTTAAAAGTCAGTAGAGCCGGTTACTATAAATGGTTGAATCGCAAACCATCCCCCAAAGGTCAGCGTTTAGAAAAGCTTATTGAAATGATTGTCCATACTTATAATAAATTTAATGGTATTTATGGTTATCGTCGGATAACCATTTATCTAAATCATTACTTAGGTGCTAAAGTAAACCATAAGTGTGTTCATCGATTAATGAAATTATTGAAATTAAAAGCTGTTATTCGTCAAAAAAGATATAATTACAAACCGCATACACCTAATCATGTGGCAGAAAACATCTTAAATAGAGCATTCCAAGAAGAATACAAGCCAATGGAAGTGCTACTTACAGATGTAACAGAATTACCTTACGGTAATAATTCAAAAGCATATCTAAGCGCTTAAGAAAAGCATAGGCTGCTTGTGTGTC
>NZ_KV786992.1:0-112184 GCF_001806975.1 Aerococcus sp. HMSC10H05 | reverse complement strand
TTATTAAAGGCACTTGTAATGGAGGGGGCTTTTTGGCGCACGATTTCGTTAGAAATATACAAGATTGAAAATCGTGTATAAGTGCGCCCTTTGTCTTGAACTTAGCACGTTACACCAATTTTTTTAAATGGTGTATAAGGGTTGCGTCAAGTTACTGTTGGATTTTATTTCCCCAGTTAATTTTGTGCTTTTCTCTGCCTTAGACCATATAAGCGGAAGTTCCGCCTATATGGTCTAAGGCAGAATGCTGCTATCTAGCTAAAAGTACGTTTCAATACACCTAACGGTGAAGAAGATGAACCATAATTCACTATTGAGCCATTGTGAATAGCTGTATATTCGGCTTTCTTAGCACCGGTAATACGGTCATCTAGTTGAATAACCTTTCGTTCTTTTTGTTTCTGTTTATTTGTCAATAATACTAACTGATCAATTTGTCCACCATTTAATTTATAGACTCTTAACTTAGCGATATTTTCAGCACCTTTTATAGACCATCCTAAGGGTCTTGAACTCAATCTACTACTTAAGATATGACTAACGTGCCCTTCAGCACTACATGAAATATAACCAGGCCTATATTGATTTTGAATGGCGGTCCAATGATTGAGTAGATATTTTCGATTTGCTTCTAGCGCTTTTTTCTCACTACTTGAGAGATCAGGATCAGATAAACGTGGATCAAAATATCGTTTCACTTTTCCCTTTTGATTAAATCTAATCCATCTCCGTAGAAGACCTAAGGTCTCTTTTGCTTTAGGACCTAAACCAACTACACTACGCACTGTAGCCTGTTTAGTATGGAATGGGTCTAAGACAAATGTTGTATTGGCAGGAAGATAATCCACACCAGATTTTATCCAACTTGCGCCATCACCACTTAAAAATATTTGCTTTATATTTTGAGTATCATAAGTTTCTTCAATAAATGCTGAAACTTCTAGCCAAAGTTCATCATTATTTGGATACCAACCCGTAAAACATCGCTCTATATTTAAAACATGTCTTTTATCAGTAGATTTTTCATGATTAAAACCAGTCTGAACATAGACTAACTTCATTTGTTTATTTGAACTATCTTGCATAGCAACATGATCTTCATCGGCTTCAATATACAGATATTGTGGTGTTCTTTTTTCAATCGTTTCTTCTAACGGAAGTTCAATACTTTCTCTAGAAAGTTTATGAACTAAATTATACGTGGTTTGCTTACTATGAATACTGATATTTTCTATTTTATCGATAGCTTGTTGGTACGACATATCCTTCGCATTTTCTATGATTTGACTTTGTAGGTTATTATCAATCCTCTGATGAGGTTCAATTTCTAATAAGTCATCTAATAAATACGTAAAGTTATCTGTAGTTTTATTCCGATAGTAAGCTCTGGAATACTCAATATCACCGAATTTAGTGGCAATGACCTTAAGGTCATTACTACGATGAATCCAATAGTTCTGCTTTCTATCAGAACTTTCTCGAATAACCTCTTCTACATCTGAAAGTACTGACTGCACCATTTCTACAATTAATTCATTTAAACTTTTTTCAGTTAATTTTGTCATTTCATCAAAATTTATAGTGTTATTAATTAGTTTGTTAAAAAGAAATGATTGTAAGTCTGTCACTGTTTGATTAATATATGCTAAACTAAGCAAAGGAATCCCCACTTTCGATTTTTGGTTTGCGCTTAAATTGTAACATGGGGGTTCTTTTTTTATGCTCAATTTTCCAACAGTAACTTGACGCATCCCAACACATGTATAAATATGAATGTTTTTTAAGATTATGTTAAAATGGTATATATTAAAGTGCCGAATTTTTACCTAAAGGAGATTATTTATGAAAAGAGAGAATTGGCAGCCTAAAATCCCTTCTTTCTTATTGAAGTCGGCAATTATATGGCCACTTATTATTGCATTATTATTATTAATTATTGTTATTGGTATTAGTGCAAGCGTTAGTTTACAAATGGGTTTTGTAATTGTTAGTTTGATTATAGTAATAATAGGCCTACTTGGTTTTAGCTTGGTCCAGATGTTAAATGCTATTAGCGAGTACATCTTAGGATTGAGTAATCAAATTAAATCTGTCCAAAGTGAAATTCTATTAAATATGCCTATTGGCATCGTTGTCTTCGATGAAAATGAACCAATTATTGAATGGGTTAACCCATTTTTACAAAAATATTTTTATCAGAAAGAAATTATTGGATTATATATTAATGATTTGGATGAAGATATTTTTGAATTATATAAAGAATTTCAAGAAGATTCTTCATTAAACTCAAAACGATTTCAATGGAAAAATGCACATTTTGAAGTGACTTATTTAAGAGATGAACATGCCCTATATTTTATTGATACTACGAAGTATGGCATCATTGCAGAGAATGCAGATTTAGGTCGTATTGTGATTGGTCATATTGTAGTTGATAATTATGATGAAACTGTTTCTTCCATGAATGATAGAAGAAAATCAACTATCGATAACTTAGTGACTAGTGATTTATCTAAATGGGCTAAACATTATGACTCTTATATTAAGCGCTTGGATGATGACCATTTCTTGTTAGTGTCGACTTATGGTCAACTGATACGAATGGAGGAAGATAAGTTTGTGGTAGTAGACAATCTTCGGGAAAAAACCTCAAAGGCGAATACGCCGCTAACTATTTCCATGGGGATTTCGTATCAAGAAAAAGAAGATGTTATTGATGTAGGAGAAATTTCTGATCAAGGGCAATCAAACTTAGATCTTGCACAAAGTCGTGGTGGAGATCAAGTTGTTGTAAGAACTAAGAATCAAAAAGCACGTTACTATGGTGGTAAGACTAACCCAATGGAAAAACGTACTCGTGTGCGTTCACGTCAAATTGCCAATACTATCTCTACAATGATTCAAAACGCATCTTCTGTATTTGTTATGGGGCATGATTATCCAGATATGGATGCACTCGGTGCGTGTTTAGGTATTCGACGAATTGCACAAATGAATAACCAAATGGGCTATGTTATTATCGATGAAAGTCGGATTAATGATGATATTGAACGTTTATTAGTAGAATTACGCAAGGATGAAACCATCGCTGAAGCTATTATATCTCCTGAACAAGCAGAAGAATTAATGGCACAAGATTCACTATTGTTCTTAGTAGATGTTCACCGACCTTCAATCACTGTGGCACCTGACTTGATAACTCCAAATAGACCTGTTATTATTATTGACCATCATCGTAAGGGAGAAGAAGTACCGGATAATATATTATTAGAATATATTGAACCATATGCTTCTTCAGCAAGTGAATTAATTACAGAGTTTTTTGAATATCAAAATCAAGAAAGTGAGCCAATTCAGCGTATTGAAGCAACTGCTATGTTAGCAGGTATGATTGTTGATACGCGAAATTTCTCTTTACGAACTGGATCAAGAACTTTCGATGCTGCAAGTTACTTAAAATCTGTAGGGGCTGATTCTTTTATGATTCAAAACTTACTGAAGGAAGATTTAGCGGACTATATTAAACGTAATGAGTTGATAGAAAATGTTGAACTCATTTCAGGCAACCTTGGTATTGCAAGTGGTGAAGATAAAGAGGTCTATGATTCGGTTACTGCAGCTCAGGCAGCAGATACCTTATTATCAATGCGTAATGTGGATGCATCATTTGTAGTTTATTTAAGGGAAGATGGTCGTGTAGGCATATCCGCACGTAGTCTTGGAACGATTAACGTTCAACGTATAATGGAAGAATTAGGTGGCGGTGGTCACTTATCGAATGCTGCTACACAAATTTCAGATGTGACTGTCTCTGAAGCAGTAGACATGTTAAAATCTGTTATTATGGTTAAAGACGAGGAGGACGAATAATTATGAAGGTTATTTTTCTACAAGATGTTAAAAATCAAGGTAAAAAGGGTCAAATAAAAGAAGTCCCTAATGGTTACGCACAAAACTTTTTATTAAAAAAAGGTTTAGCAAAAGAAGCTACTGCTAGTGCTATTTCTGCACAACGAGGCAAAGAAAAGGCTAATGAAAAACAAGCACAAGAAGAGTTGCAAGAGGCAAAAGATTTAAAAGCAAAAATCGAAGACGAGGAAACAGTCGTTACGATTACAGCTAAAGGTGGCGAGGATGGTCGTTTATTCGGTTCAGTCCCGTCTAAACAAATTGCTACAGGAATGTTGAAGCAATATGGTATTAAGTTAGACAAACGTAAAATGGATTTGAATGAACCTATCCGTACATTTGGATATACAAATGTACCTGTAAAATTACATCATGAGGTTGAAGCAACTATTCGCGTACACATCGTTGAAGAGTAGGGCTGGTCTTTCTATAGATAGGAGGCTTGGATTTGAATCCCAGCCTCCTATTTTATTTGAATTTATTATCAATTTGATGCTGCTTTTTTGTATAATAGTTAGGTAATGGAGGTGCTGATGTGGCGGAGAATTTAGAACATACTACACCGCCTCAAAGTATAGAGGCTGAGCAAGCTGTGCTCGGTGCCATTTTACTTGATTCCGATGTGTTCATTTCAGTGCTAGAGTATGTTTCTGCCGATGATTTTTATAGTCGTGCAAATCAACTTATTTTTGAAGCGATGGAAGAACTAAACCGGGATGATGAGGCAATTGATGCGTTAACAGTTCAACAAAAATTAAATAACATGCACATGCTTGAAAATGTTGGCGGCTATGAGTATATTTTCCAACTGGCAAATGATACACCAACTGCAGCGAATGCGGAATACTATGCTCGTATAGTTGAAGAAAAATCTTTATTAAGAAAGCTAATTCAAGCATCTAATAAAATTGCCCGCGAAAGTTTTGAGCAAGAAGAGTCAGTATCCGTTATTCTAGATGAAGCTGAAAAATCTATCTTAAAAGTAGCTGAGAACCGAAATCGAAATGGTTTTATCCATATTCGAGATGTCGTGTTTGAATCTATGCAAAATTTAGATGACTTATCTAAAAATGGTCAAGAGGTAACCGGTATTCCAACTGGTTATCCTGATTTAGATGCCATGACAGCTGGATTGCAACCAGAAGAATTAATTATTTTAGCTGCACGTCCGGCCGTTGGTAAGACTGCTTTTGCTTTGAATATCGCACAAAATGTTGCGACAAAGCAAGATGGCGTTGTTGCAGTCTTTTCTTTGGAGATGGGGGCTGAATCTCTGGTTAATCGTATGATTTGCGCAGAAGGGAGTATAAATGCAGGTCATTTACGGACTGGTCAATTAACGGAAGATGAGTGGTCAGATTTGATTGTTGCTTCAGGAGCACTATCTGAAGCAGATATTTATATTGATGATACACCGGGTATTCGAGTAACTGAAATTCGTTCTAAGAGTAGACGTCTACTTAAAGAACGCGGGCGACTTGATTTAATTGTGATAGATTACCTTCAATTGATTGAAGGTTCAGGTAAGCGAAATGAAAATAGACAACAAGAAGTTTCTGAAATTTCTAGACAATTAAAGAAAATTGCTAAAGAATTACACGTACCTGTAATTGCTTTATCTCAATTATCACGTGGTGTTGAACAGCGTCAGGATAAACGTCCAGTTCTTTCTGACATTCGTGAATCGGGATCTATTGAACAGGATGCGGATATTGTAGCCTTCCTGTATCGTGATGATTATTACGAACGTGGTGATGGTGAAGATGATGATGGTGGCGAACCGAAACTAGAAGATAATATCGTTGAGGTTATTATTGAAAAAAACCGATCCGGTGCGCGTGGAACAGTGAAACTTATTTTTACAAAAGAATTTAACAAATTTTCATCAGTGAGCTTTAGAACTGATGATGAAATGTTTGCATAACAGAGAGGAAAATCATTTATGTCAGGGATTGTCGTAGTAGGTACACAGTGGGGAGACGAAGGAAAAGGTAAAATTACCGACTTTCTAGCCAAAGATGCATCTGTGATTGTACGTTACCAAGGTGGGGACAACGCAGGTCACACGATTCAATTTGATGGCACCAAGTACGCATTACATTTAATTCCATCGGGTATCTTTTCGTCTGAGAAGTTATCTGTTATCGGTAACGGCGTTGTTATAAATCCGAAAGCATTGATTAAAGAATTGAATTACCTAAAAGACCATGGCATTGATGTAAAAGGCTTACGCATTTCAGACCGTGCCCATGTGATTTTACCTTACCATATTGAATTAGACCGCCTTCAAGAAGAAGCTAAAGGTGACGAGAAAATTGGTACGACAATTAAGGGGATTGGACCAGCTTATACTGATAAAGCTAGCCGTAGTGGTATTCGCGTATGTGACTTATTGGAAAAAGATACTTTTGCAGCGAAGTTAAAAGCTAATCTTGATTATTACAATCAAATTATTACTAAAATATATGGCGACCAACCGATAGATTTTGAAGAAGTCTATGCTGAATACTACGCTTATGGTCAAGAAATTAAGCACTTTGTAGCAGATACTTCAGTGATTATTAATGACTACTTAGACCGTGGTGAAAATGTATTATTTGAAGGTGCTCAAGGAAATCTATTAGATATCGACCAAGGTACATACCCATATGTAACGTCATCTAACCCAGTTTCAGGTGGTGCGACAGTTGGTACTGGTGTTGGACCAACACGCTTTAACAAAGTTGTTGGTGTAGCGAAAGCTTATACTTCTCGTGTTGGTGAAGGTGCCTTCCCAACTGAATTATTTGATGCTGTGGGAGATCAAATCAGAGAAGTTGGGCGCGAATTTGGTACAACTACTGGCCGTCCACGCCGTGTTGGTTGGTTTGACTCTGTTGTGATGCGTCACTCTAAACGTATCTCTGGATTAACTGATTTATCGTTGAATTCAATCGATGTATTGTCAGGGTTAGAAACAGTGAAAATTTGTGTAGCCTATGAAACAGCAGACGGTACACGTATTGAACATTATCCAGCTAGTTTGCAACAATTAGCTGAATGTACACCAATTTATGAAGAGTTACCAGGTTGGAATGAAGATATTACTGCTTGCAAGACTTTAGAGGATTTACCAGCAAATGCACGTCAATATGTTAAACGTGTATCGGAATTAGTTGGTGTAAATATTGCGACATTCTCTGTGGGTCCAGATCGGACGCAAACAAATATTTTAGAAGATATTTGGAATAGTTAATTTAATTAAAAAGTGGGACTATGGAGGGTTCCATGATTGGTTGGATTTGCTTCCGATTCATTTGGAATATTACTGGTGAATTACGTGAAAAGATGGCAGCTTGGAAAGACAGCCGTACTGCTGATCTAGAGGACTAGCTTATTCATATGTTTTAGTAAACTTAGTGGCCAAGGAATGAAGTATGAGCTTATCCTTGGCCATTTTTATGATAAAAAAGTATGATTTTTAAGTGTAATGTCTTGCATGTTTGTCAAAATGGGTGTAAAATTTTAGTGTTGCAGATGACAAATCAATCAATTCGGACTGGTAGCTCAGTTGGTAGAGCAACGGACTCTTAATCCGTGGGTCCAGGGTTCGAGCCCCTGTCAGTCCATAAGGTGCTTTTTAAAGAAATGAAAAGTAACATAAACCATTGATATAATAGGGTTTATAGAAAAGTTGAGAAACATTGAGTTAAAAAATCTCATGAGTAATCATGAGGGATATCATGAGAGATTATAGGAACTCAAAATAAAAGAGTGCTACCCATTTTCAAGATAGTAAAATTCGCTATTGGCTATATAGGCTAATAGCTTTTTTTATTCTTCTAAAGTCGTGCTTTACTACATTAGGGTGCAAAATACCCTTTAGGGGCTCCGATTATTATGAATACCTTACGAAAACCTTACTGTATACCCAACAATACCCAACAATCACCTTGGTAAAACCTTGCTATTTCATAAAATTCATGCCCTAAACTTGCCCTGTTAGCACAATCCCCTCTTATTCTCCAACCATTTCTATGTTTACCTTACCAAAACCTTACCTACCTTTGGAAAACCTTAGGTATTCTTAGGGTATTATGCCAATAATGCCATTAGTTCATCTTCAACATTACTCAACACGCTTATCTTTGTTTCTTTTGGCGTATCCCAATCGTCACTATTCAACATTTGCGTTATATCGTCCTCATTTAAGTCAAGGCTAGCAATTTCATTATCAGCTTGTTGCTGTGCCAAGGTACGCTTATGTTGGGCAATATAGTAATCGATTTCCTGTATCTCTTGGTAAATCATAGCCTCATAATCGGTTAAAGTATCGTGTTTTAAGAGGGTTTTAAGCGTTGGGTAGTCAATGGTAGGTAAAACCTCTTTAAACAGCTTGTAACGCATTCTAAGCGCCTGTAATTGCCTATCAAGGGCTTCTTTTTCCATTACCAATAGAATGACAAAACGTTCAATATTTATAGCATGCGTATAATCATCAATTGTAAAACCGTACTTTGCTGTACCTGTAAATGAATGCTTGTTATAAGCCATTGTTCTGTGTTCTTGGCACTTTGCTTCTAGTCGCTTGATATTATAGGGCAAAGCAACATAACCCCGTATAGCATGCTTAATTTCCTTGTCAGTTACACCTACCATTTCGCCCCTCCTATCTTCTTGAATACTGTTCTTCTGACTCTTCGAAATAATATTCATACATCAGTAAGCAAACCTGTGTCATTTGTTTGTTGAATTCTTTTCGGCTTATCCCCACCATTTCGCAATAATCATCATACTTCATGAGTTTATTCGTGTATGCAGTCCCTACATGTCTTTTATTTCCATACGCTTCAACTATTTCAGTATGTTCATAGAAAAAACTATAAATAAACTGTAATAGTGGCTTAGGCGCTTTCTTTAACGTGGCCATTATTCTGTTATAGTCATTAATTTCAAACTTGCTTAATTCATCTTTGTATGTGGCATATATCTTCCACTTTTTAAGTACATATTTAGGTCTGCTATGAAAAGACACGGTAAGCCTCCTTTCTTCTCTCTTTGTTCATTCTCTTTTTTTAATGTGTCGGAAATGACGGAATGATTATTCTTCAGGGTATATACCATAGCATTACCTAGCATAAAGGGTAATTTACACTATCAATATCATACAATTGGGCTATTTTTCAGCAAGAATTTTCTTTGCTTTATTTGCTAACTGTTTTAATTCCGTCAACGTGTTATTGCTCATAGCTAGTGAATTATGTATATGAGAAGATTCATACACATTATGTTTGTTATCGCCTAATGCTTCACTAAGTCCTAGCTCCTCGGCTGTGTTATATGTCTGTTGATTGCGTGTGTTTACTGCCTGTTGGTAAGCGATGCTCATATCAACAAAAGTTACGAATAAGGCTCTATATTCATCTCTTAGGTTAGTAAATTCTTTATCTTCATTCACTAGGGCTGATTGCATAGCTATATACGCTTGGTTTACATCAACAGGGTTAAAATTGGTAGTTTTTAATGTACGGTCTAATTGATTAATAGTTGATTTTAGTTCAGTAATATAAGCTTTTATATCATTTCTTCGCTTGCTATCCTTAAAGTTAAGCTCTTTATCCTCTAGGGTGATTAGCTCTTTCTCCAACTTCGCTAGTTCTTCTTGATACCCTTTCAAGGCTTCACGTTTTTGGATATATGGTTTTAAAGTATCTTGAAATTGTTGTTTTTCTTTTTGCATGTTTATTCCCTCCGTTATTTAAATAAGTTCATATTTTCAGCAATTAATTTTTGGCGTTCTTTAGTATCTTTTACTTTTAGAATGTCAGATTTTGTTAAGGTTGGCTGTTCCTTTTGTTTACGCAATACTTCAATTTCTTTTAGCAATTCCACATTTTCGCTTGCGAGCTTAGCATTCTTCTCTACTAAAGTTTGGTAGTTTTCCATTTATTTAATCTCCTCTATCCATTAAAAAAAGGAGGACAAAAACACGTTTAAATGTTCTTGCCCTCCGTTGTTCGGTCAGACGTTATTTAGTTTGTTTTACTTCCTCTATTAAGGTTGCTTTTCCATTAGCATACTTGATTGTTACACTCCCAAAATCGGGCGCCTTTACTCTCTCTATTTTACCATTTTTAGTAAGAATAATATATCCGTCTAGCACTAGTTGCTCTAGGTTCTCACTCATATATTCACCCCTTTTTTAATGTGCCAGAAAAGGCAGAATGTTAGCAAAGGTTAGCTCTTGTAACCCTCTCTTTTTAATGGCTCCAATTTATCCGAATACTACTTTTTACTACAATAATCGAGGTCTATGTGTTCTTTATCTCTTTTGTTGGTTTACGTTCATAATCAAATTTGAAAGTGGTTTGAATAGGTCTGTTAGCTGGTGTAAGCTTGTATTTTTCTTTGTAAGCCTGTGCGGTTTGAATATCACTATTTCTAACCTTATTTGCACGTAATATCATGGAATTGGCTTGTTCCTCTAGTGAACGAATGCCATTTAGCTTTTCTTCTTCTGTTTCTGGTATGTAATACCCGCTATGCGTGCTATCTCGTGAGGAACAAATAACAATGCCGTACTTCATAATTAAATCATTGATAAGGAGGTAAAACTCTCTATCCGTTATACCCCCTAAAATAACTAATTCATCTTTACTAATCATTGTTGCTGACCCAATTGGAATAGCACTTAAAATTAATTGATACTTTTCAGGTAGTTCAACAAGTTCTTGCATGCTCTCACTCCTTTTTTTGTCCTACATTTTCCAACATTTTATCTAGGTTGTAATTAGTGTAATTACTTATAATTACATTTTTAACCGCTTGAAAACGTTGTTATATTAATGTTTATATTAATTTTGTAATTTGTAATTTGTAATTGCGTAAAACTTTCCCTAATATATTTTTTATACGTATACCTATATATCTATATAAATATAAAAATTTATAAAATAGTAATTACATAATTACAAATAGACCTCCGTCTTACTCCCACAAGGGGGAAAATGTAATTTCATCTATAATTACAAGCTATTACAAAATTACACTTATGCTTTTCGATAACCTTGTTCTGCCTTTCCATTAATGCGCACAGTTTGATAGCTCCATTCGGGTTGGTTATCCATATATCCTTTTATCTTTGCGTACTTACCTTGTGCTTGGTGGTAACTAGCATTAAGGTTAAATACAACGGATAAAATTTCCTTAGTGGTTGTACGGTCTATGTGGTGACCACCACCAAAATATTCGCCGTTTTGATAATTAAGGTAGCTCTTACGTTTATCTTCAAGCTTTAAGTTGTTCCAATGTTCACTTACTGGCATATTCAGGTAGTTTTCTATTTCCTCTATATCCAACCCTTTGAATTGGGCATTTCCTCTATATGTTTCGGCTATTTTATTGATTGCTTCATTTCGGTCAACGTGAATTTGGGCTTTTTCCTCAAAATATAGGTGTTTGGCTTCTGCCCATATTTGTTGAATAGTATCGTCTGTTAAATCAAACGGGCTTTTTGTAGCTTTATCCGCCTCTAACGGGATAGGGAAGAACCGTCTGTTACCTGTAAAGTCTGTTAGATACTCATTAGCGTTCGTTGTCCCTATAAAGACGTTCGTACGTGGTAGGGTGCTTACGTTCTTCTCATAAGGCAACCTTACTTTGTCCTCTGATGAGCTTAGAAAGCCTTTGGTGTTCTCTATTTCTGACTTTCTAAGACTGGCTAACTCGCTTAGTTCTACTATCCATGCGCCTATCAGTAATTGGTTATCATCTTTGTGTTGCCCCATGCCTTTTAGGCTGTCTACAAAATACTCTCCCGCTAACTTACCTGCTAAAGTGGACTTACCCGCCCCTTGTGAGCCCTCGAGAATGGGGACAATTTCAAACTTGATACCTGGATAGTAAACACGGGCTATACCACCACATAACCACCGCTTAGCCACCTCCCTGTTGTATTCATCATCAGTCGCTCCTAAGTAGTCTATAAATAGGGTTTCTACACGTTTTACGCCGTCCCATGGCTTAGCCTCTATAAAATCCTTTATCGGGTGGTAGGGTTTATCTTGGGCAATGGTCATCACCACATCCTCAATATCGTTCTGAACAAATTTCAAGTTATATTCATCATCAATTTTCACCCTAAGCACTTTTAAGTGCATTTCATCAATAGGTCGTTTGTTAATAGTCGGTATTCTCGCAAATTCATCAAACCCTAGCTGTTGCCCAATAGGTAACATGCTGATGATTACACGTAAGTTGTATAAAGACTTGGTAATGTTGCCGTTACTACTTTTACGGAACAGCCCCGTGGTGTTGCTCTCTTTCTGAACATTTTCAATTTGTTGAATAATATCTTGGGGAAATTCTGCCATATTATGCCCCCTTTCTTTGTTTTCGTTCTTCTGCCCTTACAACACTATTAATCACGTTTACTAGCTCATTGTGTGGAAATGGTGGCGTACAGTGATTGTCTGCCCAATCGACACATAGATTGTAAATAGCATGGGCGTTTACATTCGCTTTAATCAATATGCCAACCGCTTGGGTGAAGAAAACGTTCCTTCCAGGCTCTTGAATACCCTCCATATAAACTTGGTCTAATAATTTTGGTATGCGCCCCTTAGATTGCGGGTTAAACGATTTCATTGGCGGGGTAGGTTCTTGTTTTTTATCAGCAATAATCGGATATGGTTTCCCTGTATCGTTTATCACTACCTCGTAAGGTAATCGCCCATTGTCTACTGGTAGCCCCTGTAATTGAGAATAGGTACTTGCTGATTGGTCACAATATTCACTCGGAAACAGGCTATATACTTGCTGTGTGGTCGCTTGGGTTTCCGCTTGGGTCATTGGGCTTGGGGGTGCAAGAACAACCCGTATACGCCCTGAATTAGGGCTATTTCGTATCGTTCCCCATGCCATATATTGGTAGTCTGAAAGTTTTTCATGTATCATCTTTAGCATATCTTCATACGGCATAGGCTTAGCGTTCGCTTGAGCTTCAAAATCAAGCGTAATAAGCGTTCTGTTAACTAAATTAGCGTTGTTTCTACCCTTGCTTATATTTCTAAGCGTACCGCCTAAAAAATAGGTCATACCTTTCTTTATTTCCTCTAACTCGGTATCTTCTCCTTGCACTTTCATAGGGGTAGAAGAATTTAACAAAGCTTTCAAGGTATTAAAATCAGTTCCTTGTTGATTAAGTGGTGTTAACTCTTTTGTATTTAAACCTTTGCTAATATAAATCACTCTTTTACCCCCTAATCGAATAAGCCCCATTGTGCACATTTTAGGAGGCTATAAGCCCCAACTAGACCGCACGCAATTGCTAGCTTCATATCTACAAACAATATAAGTATTAATGATAATGAGAACGTATAGCACCATTGCCATTGCTTAAAATTCTTGAATTGTTGCTTAGTCATCATTTTTTGCATGGGCAGTATCCTCCTCGATTTCAATATTATTCAAATCTTGAATTTCTAGTAATTTAGAAAGCGTGTTGTCACTTAGATAGGTCATATAGTCAATTAAACGTGCTGTTTCTGTGGCTAGTGCAACAGCGCTATTATGGTCGTTATTTTGTTTATATTTCATAACATACTGGTCTATTTTGGCTAGATATTCATATAGCATTTTATTTTCTAAAATAGCCCCATAAGTTACGGTATTCAGGTTGTCTTTATGTTCTAATTTATCCATGTTCATGCTCCTTTATATACAAACATTGTTTTTGAGTTAAGTTTTCTGTATAATAAAGGCATAAAAAGGCTTAAAACTGTGGTTAGTTATTAGCTATTGGACTTAGGGAGTTGGTGCTCTGCTAAGTCTTTTTTTATGCCCTAAGTTTTGTTTTTTTCTAGTGAATGTGGGTAGCACTCATTTATTTAATTTACTCTGTGTTGTGATATAAAATTATTCAATTCTACTTTCTTTATGTATTGCTTGTTATTTACCCGATATACAGGTAAACCCTCAGCAATGAAGTTATTCATAAATGTGTTGTTTGATACGCTCACGAATTGACATGCCTCTTTAATCGTTAAATACTCTTTCATATAGCCAAAATCGCGTTTTGCCTCCTCCATTGCGGAAACATATACGTCTTTTAATTCCTCTTTCAGACGGTCATTAAATTCGGGAGGAATTTGCAATTGTAAACTCATTTATTTTTCTCCTTTCTTTCCTCTATACCTACTTGTTTGCCGTATTCGTAAACTTCTAGCAAACTATTGATAAATTCTTATCTTGCGTTACTGTCTGCCATTGATAACAATGCTATGTTTTCCGAATGAGAAAAAAATATACCAATCACATTCTTACGTTCTTCTTCCGTTGCCACGTTCTCACCACCTTTCAATGCCTTTAGGTGTCAGGTTTTGTCAGGTTCTATACCTCTACTACATAAGGCACTCTAGCTAGTAATTCATCTAGTGAGCAACCTAGGTAATCGGCAATTTTTATAAGTGTCATGCTATTAGGGTCATCTACCCGTTCGTAATACAAGCGAGTCAGTGTCGATTTTGCAATACCAGTAGCTTTGTGCACGTCTGAAATTTTTTTATGTTTAATTGCAAGAATGATAGAAAAATTATTTTTCATTTAAATACTCTCCTTTCCTTTAGTCACGTTCGGTCATGACTATATATGACCATAATAGAGCATAAAAAAACTAATTGCAAGCAAAAATGACTATTCGTGACCATATTTTTTTGGTAAGATTAGATTAAAGGGAATGAGGTGAAGTTATGAGTGAAACTTTAGGAAAAAGAATTGAAAGTATTAGGCTTGAGTTAGGCTTAAATAAAACAGAATTTGGTAAACTGTTTAACACAACGGGTAGCCTAGTGAAAAAATGGGAAAATGACCAAGTTGTACCTAATGAAAGTAGGCTTCTAGCAATCGCTAATTTGAAATCGTGGTCAGTAGAAGAATTGCTACATGGTACTTATGACGAACGTTTTATAAAACTAAAAATAGAAACGGCTTTGAAGTATTTTGATTATGAGGCTGATGAAAGTAAAAACGACGAAATTATTGAAGAGGCTATTAGAATTTATAATGAAAATAACGAATTATATCATTTTGACCATATTCAAACTGGATATGCAAATATAGAAGAATTAAGTGCTGTTGCACAAGCGTTAAAAAATTTAAAAGTTAAAAGTGAAATTTCTTCAACAGTAATAGAATTGGCTTTGTTACTGGGATATGTAGAAAAAATTGTTAATGACAAAATTACATTATCTGTTCTTTATTCCAATGTTGACGTTTCGGCGAAAAATATTTCAAGAATTGAGAATGTATTCAAAAGTATATACAGTGAATTATGGGAGTATTCAAAAAATGTAAGTAATGACCCCAATAATCAATTTAATATTTTGTTTAAATCAGCTAGTGATTATATTCTTGGTGAATTAGATTTACTTGATATAGAACGAAATATTTAAAAACTTTTCCTTTCTTGAATGTGGGTAGCACTCTAGAAAGGTGATAACATGGCAAGTTATAAAGAATATTCAACGTCTAAGGGTAGTTTTTGGCATGTTAGGGGGTATTTAGGCATTGACCCGCTGACTGGTAAACAAGTCTATGCTAATAGAAAAGGTTTCGAAACAAAAAAAGAAGCTAAACATTACTACAATAATGCTAAGCTTCAATTTGATAATGGAGTATATGATACTAGTAAACCAATCAGACAAACTTTTGAGGCTGTTTATAATGAATGGTTAGATATCTATGCTGATGATGTTGAAAGTAGTACCTTGAATAAGACTAAGCAATATTTTAGATTACATATATTGCCTAAATTTGGATATATTCTCATTGATAAGATTGATAGCAACTTATTACAACAAACTCTAAAAGAATGGCGTTTAAAGTATAAAAGCTTTAAAAAGTTCTATAACTATACATGTAGGGTACTCGATTATGCTCATTTTAAAGGGTATATCACTGAAAACCCTAAGACTAAGGTTATTGTACCAAAAGGCAAGGTTCAATATAAACAAACTAAGACAACAGAAGATTTTTATACTAAAGACGAGTTAAATCAATTCTTACAATATGCTGAGCAGTATTCAAAAGATTTAGACAACGGTATGTGGTACACCTTTTTCCGAATGTTGGCATTTGTTGGTATTCGGCGAGGTGAAGCGCTAGCCCTTACTTGGAACGATATCAATTTCAAAGAAAAAACAATAAACATAAATAAAGCTTTGAAAGTAGGGGACAATAATGTCCCTTACATTGGGAATACTAAGAATAGTAATAGTAACCGTATCCTTACCCTAGATGATATTACAATAAGTATATTGAAACGTTGGAAAGTTCAGCAAGCGAGAATATTATTAGGGTTTGGCTATAACGTAACTGTCCCTAACCAATTGCTATTTTCTAAGTTAGACAATACGCACTTAGATGTTTCTAGTCCTCGTAACAGGTTAGAACGAATATGTGAGAAAAATAATTTCAAAATGATAAATATTCACGGTTTTCGTCATACCCATTGCTCATTACTATTTGAGGCTGACGTTCCACTTAAAGATGTTATGGAAAGAATGGGACATTCTGATATTCAAACTACTATGAATGTTTATACTCACGTTACAAAAGATAGTAAAGATAAATCAGCTCAAAAGTTCGCAAAATATGTTAATTTTTAAGAAAACATGAGCCATATCATGAGAGGTAGGAGATATCAGGTATCAAAAACATCTACAAACCTTGATATATCAATATTCTTATAGGATAAGGGTTCGAGCCCCTGTCGGTCCATCTTATAAAAGGCGTTGTATCAGAGTTTGTATACTTTGGTATGACGCTATTTTTTTTAAAAATTATAATGAAAAACACCTATGAAAATAAATATTGCTATAAACAATTGCAAAAAAATAATATTTATTTTGAGGTTTCCTTTTTCATATTGATATGGTAGTATCGGATACAAATGAATATAGTAGTGACATTTGGGGTGCAAAAAGCTGAGATTATACCCATTGAACCTGAAACAGTTAATACTGGCGAAGGGAAATGTAGCATGTTTTATGTATGAAAAACTGTCAGATATATAGTATCTGTACGGTTTATTAAAGTATTTAGAACAAGTAGCAAAGTTTTTGCTCACCCCTTATGCCTCTATTATTAAATATAGGAAAAGGGGTTTTTTTGTTGGAAAAATTTAGATGGACATTACCAGATGTTATCTTCTTAGCATTTCTAGCTTTCTTATTTGGTGCAGTATTTATGGGAGCTGGTGTCTTATATGCCTTTTTAGTATCTGTGCTTACGCCATTTGGTTTAACGCCATTTGCTAATGAAATTTTATTTGGTATGTGGACAATTGCCGCACCGGTAGCAGGAATGTTGATTCCAAAAGTAGCTAGTGCATTATTAGGTGAGGTATTTGCCGCTTTAGCAGAAATGTTATACGGCTCATATTTCGGTGCCGGTGTTTTAATTTCTGGTTTAATACAGGGGTTAGGTACGGAAGCAGGTTTCTTTGTTACAAAATACAAACGATACGATACGGTTACCTTAATTTATGGTGCTATTGGTACCACTGTCTTTAGCTTTGCCTATGAAATTTTTAAGTTTGGCTATGCCACTTATGGCATTGGTATGGTGGTTGCTTTATTTTTAGTTCGTTTTATCTCAGTAGCATTTTTCGGTGTATTTTTAACACAAAAAATTGTTGCTTTATTTAGTAGCATACAAAAGCAAGGGATTAGGATGAATCAATGAGCGGTGTCGTGAATATTCAAAATTTGACTGTAAAGAACAATGAACTAGTTATTTTAAATAATATTTTTTGTGAGTGGGCATTTGGAGAATTTATTTTATTGACTGGCGATAGTGGAAGTGGAAAAAGCACATTTATGCATACGATTGCTGGCTTTAATGGTATGCCTTTTCAAGGTAACATTTTGTTTGATGATCAGCCGATTCAGGAATATTCCAACGCTGAAAAAGCACAGAAAATAGGTTTGATGTTTCAAAATCCAGCACAACAATTTACCATGAACACATTAGAGCGGGAATTATACTTTGTTTTGGAAAATTGTGGTATTCCCTATGACTTGGCTAAAGAGAGGATAAGAGAAGCAGTAGATGAAATGGGTACTGCATATTTATTACAACAAGATTTGATGACTTTATCAGGAGGAGAGAAGCAACGGGCAGCATTAACCATTTTAATTGCTGTAGATGCACCAATTCTTTTATTGGATGAACCCTTTGCCAGTATAGACCCAGCGTCACGAATATTTTTGATGGATATGCTAGGAAAATTGAGAGATAAAGGCAAGTTGATTGTCATTGTAGACCATGATATGAGTCATTATAGACCACTGGTAGACCGCTTTTTGATGATGAAAAATGGTTGTCTCATGGAAACAGATATAACGCACTTGCCTGAAGAAGTACTTATCCCACAATTAAAATGTAACAATGGGAGTCAATCGCCGATATTTACATTAGATCATATCAAGATTAAGCAAGGAGATAAGACTTTGCTTAATCAAGAAGCGTTTATTTTCCAAAAAGGGGTAACGACCTTAACTGGTGATAATGGTGCGGGTAAATCCACGTTATTAAAATCAATGGCGCAACTATATCCCTATAAGGGGCGGATGTGTTTTAAAGGCAAACGACTATCGAAGTTTGTCAGTAAGAAACGTTTATACGAGTCGCTGACACTAGCTGTACAAGATGCATCACAACAATTTGTCACACTGACAGTTAGGGATGAAGTCACGTTTCCCAAACAAAAAAATAGTGAAATCAATGCACGTCAATTGCAGGCTTTTGAAGATTTGAATATGACACATATCTTAGATCGGAGTTTATTTCACCTAAGCGAAGGACAAAAGAAGATGGTGCAGTTAATTTCTTTACTCGGTTTAGACCATCAATTCTTGATGTTAGATGAACCGTTTTCGGGATTGGATCAAAAATCTTGTGATTACTTTGCGCGATGGATATTGGAAAAGAAAAATCAAACTGATTTCCTAATTGTTTCTCACCGACTAACACCACTAGAAGGTATTAGTGATCATCATATTCATTTGTCTAAGCAATTGTTAGAGGAGGTTTGATAGATATGGAAGAGCGAACAAGCAGTATTCCAGCGATTATTTTCTTAGTATTTCTTTTAACGATTGAAATTTCTTTTACCTATTCTATTTGGTTGAATCTATATATTGTTTGTGTTGTGATGGTTTATTTAACTTTTAAAAAGCGATTTTCAATCATGTTTTTTTTACTTGCGGTGCCTTTTATCCCAGCAATTACCACATTTTGGTAAGTTTATATTCAAGGAAGTGGTTTATCAGATGCATGGCTACTATTAACGAGAACCTATGCTTTTGTAGCTTTGGGAGTAGGATTTATGGCTTCTGTAGACTTACAAGATTGCTTACTCATATTGGAGCAATATAAACTACCTGCCATATTTATATATGGATTGCTAGTGGTGATTCATGCAGTCCCTGAAATTCAAAGAGAAATCAAAAATATGCACGATGCTAGTTTATTAAGGGGCAAAAGGTTGTATCCTTGGTCAACTTTATACTATGTAAAAGTAATTTTTTTAGCCCTTAATTGGCGAGATCGCTATGCAGAAGCCATGTATTCTAGAGGTTTTTCTGAAAATCAACCTCGACTACACTATCAATATTGGAAGGTATCACCGGTATCTGTCATATTATCTATTGGCTTAATCATATTTGGGAACATTTTAATGAGATTGGAGTATTTTATTTAATGAAAGAGACATTTATTGAAATTGTACGAAAGCAAACGACACCATATTGGGAGGGTAGTTTTAGTCATCCCTTCATCGTGCAGTTAGAAGATGGGACTTTACCGATTGAAAACTTTCGTTACTATTTGATACAAGATGCCTATTATCTACGTCACTTTTCAGCACTTTATAAGCGTGTAGCTGAGATAACCAGTAATCCGATTTTGAAAACTCAAATGTTGGATAATGCTAATGATTTAGCTGAAGGTGAGCTGGCTATCCGTGCCAAGTTTTTTGAAGAATTGGGGATCACTGATACTGAATTAAAAGAAACAGGTGTTGCTCCCACAGCTTATCATTACGTTTCTCATATGTATCGTCAGTTAGTTGAAAATAATGATGCGGTTGCTGCTGCAAGTTTATTACCTTGTTCTTGGCTTTATTTTGAAATTGGGCAAAAATTAAGACAGTCGAACGAGCCTTCTCCTGTACCAATTTATCAGGATTGGATTGAAACATATGGTGGGGACGAGGCCCGAGTGGCAATAGAGCAAGAATGCACATTGCTTAACCAATTATATGCTGAAAGTAGTCAAGAAGATAAAGAAAGTATGATTTCAGCCTTTGTAATTAGTGCAAGAATGGAGTTTAATTTCTGGGAGATGGCCTTTAATTTCGAGAAATGGCCGGTGGGTATAGCGAATGATTAAAGACTATAAAATTGAAAAAATGAGCATTTTAGCTATGATGATTGCCATGGATGTTGTCTTATCCCCCTTATTACGGGTTGAAGGTATTGCACCTATGTCGAGTGTCATGAATGTGATTGCAGCAGTTTTGATGGGACCGGTATATGGCACCTTGATGGCCTTATCATGTGGTATTCTCAGAATGATATTGTTTGGGATTCCACCTTTAGCATTAACAGGTGCAGTCTTTGGTGCTTTTCTATCTGGTATTGGCTATCGATTAACAAGTAAATACTTAGCTGCAATTATAGGAGAATTTATCGGTACCGGTTTGGTTGGTTCACTCCTCTCTTACCCGGTAATGGTATGGTTTACAGGGTCTGCTCAGGGTATGTATTGGTTTGTATATACACCTAGATTTATCATCGGTGCACTTTCTGGATCGATAATGGCTTATTTTATTTTGATCAGACTCGATAAGTTAGCATATATCCAGCACGTGAAAGGCATATTTTGGCCTACAATTAAAAAAATTTAGTCCGTTTATCCTGAAATCAAAAAGAAGGTGAGACAAAAGTCGTATAGAATTGACGTACTGAACCAAAAGGCGAACAATAATGAAATATTATTGGAGACATTTGGGAAGTATCGGACAATGCTGACTTTTGGAATCCAATGATAAACGTTCTTATATAGCAAAGAGAGGCTGGGATATTTTTGTATCAGCCTCTTTTTTGATTTGAAATATGAGGATTAATCTTGATTAAATACAGGGAAGACTTTACTATCACCATAATCGGCAATCTTTTCCATATTTCTTAATATGTCCATGTCTTCTGCAGAGATTTCGAAATCAACTTGGGCATTATTTTCAATATGTGCTTTATTGGTTGATTTTGGCAAAGGTAAAGTACCTAGTTGAAGCGTGTAACGGATAGCTAATTGTGGTATAGATACTTGATATTTATCTGCCATTTTCTTAATTGCATCGATTTTAAAAATTTCTCCATGTCCGATTGGTGAGTAGGCTTCTACTAAAATGTCATGGTCTTGACTGAATTGAATTAATTCAGCGGGGGTATTACCGATATGAACTAGAATTTAATTAACAGCTGGTTTAATTGTACCGTTATCTAAAATATTCTGTAAGTCATCTTTTTCAAAGTTAGAAACACCAATAGCACGAACTTTTTGTTCTTTTAATGCGGTTTCTAAGGCTTTCCAAGCTGCTAAATTTCCTTGATCATAGTTGGCTTTACGGAATTCAGCCCATGGTTGTGGGGCATGAATGATCATTAAGTCAATATAATCAACAGCTAAATCATTGATAGATTGATCAATAGAGGCCAGTACACCATCATAAACTTTTAATTCTGCCGCAATTTTTGAAGTAACGAAAATATCCTCACGATTTAATCCAGAAGCGCGTAGGCCGTGGCCAACACCAACTTCGTTTCCATAAGCTTGTGCTGTGTCAATGTGACGGTAACCTAAATCTAAAGCATCTTTTACTGACTGTGCAGCAGTTTCATCATCCATCAACCAAGTGCCAAAAGCAATTTTTGGAATTTCAATACCATTATTTAGCGTATATGTTTCATTTAGAATCATAATAAAAGTTCCTTTCTTGTTTCAAATTTCATTGTTACAAGCATATCCTACACCTTAAAGTCTACTTTAGGTCAAAGCAGAAGTTCTATATTTGCTAACATGCTAGGTTGAATACTAATTTATTCGTTTAACTAAAAAAGCGCTACACCAATTTTGGTGCAACGCTTTGCTTAGCATCATGCGATAAAATGCATGTTATCTTATTTTAGTGCATCGACAATAGCTTGATCAAATGCAGGTAAGTCTTCAGGCGTACGGCTAGAAATTAATTTACCAACTTCATCGATCACAACTTCTTTATCATAGAAATTTGCACCAGCATTTTTCACATCAATGGCCACTTGTTTCACTGCGGTAATGTCTTTACCTTTTAAGGTTTCGGCATTTACCAATAATTGAGGACCATGGCAGATAGTGAAAATCCATTTGTTGTTGCTGTCAAAATGACGTACAAATTCTAACATGCTGTCATATTTACGTAATTGGTCAGGTGAATAGCCACCAGGAATTAATAAGGCATCGAAATCTTTCGCTTCTACTTCATCGATAGATTTTTCAATGGTTACCTCAGTTCCTTCAGCTTTCCCACGGACAGTTTCACCAGCTTTCATGCCGATGGTGACGACTTCGTGTCCAGCTGCTTCTAAAGCTTTCTTTGGTTCAGTATATTCAGAGTCTTCAAATAAGTTAGCCAATACAGTTGCAATTCTTGCCATAATTTATAGCCTCCTTAAAGCTTTGATACTTATATACTAAAGGATATATACATAGCATGCAAAGGAAACGAATTATAAATGTATTTGCCCACTATAATGAATAAGCGCTATTTTCTCATTGAACAATTAATTGGATGTATAGGTCAATATAGTTTAAGTATTCAACTTTCTAGCTGTGATTGCAGGTGCTAAATCGAATAATATTTCTTGGTTAAAGTCAGCATTGAATGAATAGCACCTTTTTCTAATAAATTAGGATGGTGAATTTTCCAAGAGTGTTGACCATTTGTCATGAATCTTCTTAGCAACGATTTCTTGGTCACTACTGGTTAGGATATCGTATTGGCTAACATCAATAGCCATTTTAGCTGAATGGTCATAGTTTTCGTACCATTCATCGTATAGGCTGTGGAGTTGCTTATAGTAGGCTAGTAAATCTGGTCGACCTTCTATTTGTTCATATGGACGACCACGACGCTTGATTTTCTCAAGGATTAAATCGAAAGGCGCATGTAAATAGACAAGTAATTCTGGTGATTGATTGGTTGATTCTGAAATAATACGAACATCATCCATCATATTGGCTAATAGATCTTGATATAATTCCCATTCTACATCTGATATATTGCCATTTATATTATTTACCTGAGTAAATAAAGCATCTTCATAAATTGACCGGTCTAAGATTGCACGTTCATATGTCATCCCGCGTTTAATACTTTTAACGCGTTGGTTTAAAAAGTAAATTTGCAGTGAAAAAGCATATTTCGTTGGTTCGCTGTAGTATGCATCTAAAATTGGATTTTCTGATACTTCCTCAAAAAGAGGTTCTGCTTGAAACATTTCTGCCATATGGTTGGTATAGGTTGTCTTACCAACACCAATCATGCCTGCCATGGTAATCATATTCAATTGCTCCTTCATCTAATTAGTCGGAGCAATTATAGCATAAATTTGACTTGACTTGGATAAAGAGACTTGTTGAAAAGGATACGTTTACATGGTAAATGACCGCTTTATTCTTTGATGACCTATGGTACAATAGCCGTGGATTATGAGAAAGGGTGGGTCAAGATGGTAGATTTAAATAAGAAAATATTAGAAACTGCCTTGTTAGCTGGGCAAATTATGACAGAAAGTAATGCAGAATCATATCGTGTTGAAGATACGATGAACCGTATTTTAACAACATCAAATGCAGCATATGCCATGGCAATCTCGCTTTCAACAGGTTTATATATAACCCTTGATGACCCATCTTTTGAAGGTTCTGGGTTTACTGGTATTAAGAGAATTACACGCCGTTCTAACAATTTAAATAAAATTACCCAAGTGAATCATATTTCACGTGAATTGACTTCCGGTAATATGTCAATTGACGAAGCTTATGAGCGGTTACAGGTTATTCGATTCCATCAGCCGCAATATTCAAAATTACAAGTATCCATTGGGGTAGTTGGTTTAGCTGCAGCCTTCTCTTTCCTTTTTGGGGGCGGTATTAACGAATTAATCATGAGTACAATGAATGGTTTTATTTTAGCCTTATTATACCGTCTAGAAGATAAATACTATATTAGTGAAGGCTTTTCAAATATTATTCAAGCACTTGTTGTAACAGTGGCTGCTTATTTAATGCAAGCCTATGTATTATCGAATACAGATATCAATATTGTAATTATTTCTACATTGATGCCAATGGTTCCAGGTACAGCCATAACGAACTCCTTACGAGATATTTTTCATGAGGATTACATTGCGGGTGTTTCTAGAGCAACAGAGGCCTTCTTGAACGCCTTAATGATTGCCTTAGGCGCTGCACTGGGTCTGGCGTTGATCGGAGGTTTATATTAATGACTACAATGGATATTATTTTCCAACTAATAGGTGCTTATGGGGTAGGTTTGTTCGCAATTTTAACGATTGAAGGGCCACGAAAAGTTTTATTTTGGACACCTTTCATTAATGTTGCTGGTTGGGCTAGTTATTTGATAAGTTTACATATTGGTGGTTTTTCAATAACAATGGCGACTTATTTTGGTTCTTTGGTTATTGCGTTAATCTCTCAAATGTATGCACGTATTTTCAGAGAACCGGTAACAGTTTTCTTTATTCCAGCGTTCTTCCTCTTTGTGCCAGGAGGGGGCATGTATCGAACGGCGTTAGCGTTTATTCAAGGAGATACAGCTCAAGGCCTTACTGAACTAGGAGGTACACTATTTACTGCCTTGGCGATTGCGCTTGCAGTTTATACATCAGATACTTTTATACAAATTATTAATAAACAAAAGTTCCCAAAATTTATCCGGAAAAACTACCGTGTGATACCTAAAGTAGGGAAGAAAAGTGAAAAGAAAATCGAGAAAAAGATTAAATAGATTAGACTTATTTCTATATAATAATTCGAAATAAGCTGACAGCGGATGGCCATTTCAATTTTAGGACGTATGTGATTTGTCACTGCGTCTTTTTCTATTATAATGATAGAAAAGAGGGGGAGTCAGTATGGAAAACTGGTTTATATTGTTGGTAACCAGTATTGTACTTACTGGTTGTGGGTTCAATCACCAGGATACGGGTGTAGATTTGGATACGGCGAATGTTGGTGAAGAAGTTTCTAGCTTGGATGAAGAGGAGAACTTTTTCACGGAAGCTTTTGGGGCCAATGGAGAAGAGGTATTGAAGCAATTTAATGTAAAAGAGGCTGATTTACCGGCGGTTGAACTAAGAGATTCAGGCATTCAAGAGAGTCATTTTTTGCGTTTGAATGGGCTAGACCAGTATGTGTATGAGGTGGGTCAGGGTGAGGGCTTACCGGTGGTGATCTTTCTTCATGGAGGACCAGGATTTTCATATACGGACCAGGCGGATACTTTGGCAGGTTTATATGATCAAGTGAATATACTTTTTTGGGATCAGATTGGTGCAGGAAAAACGTATGAAGCTAATCCAAGTGCAGAACCTAATATAATCGATTTACAGGCTTCTTTAACAGATTTAGTTGCTTATACCAAGGCCCGTTATGGGGTTGATCGAGTGGGTATTATTGGTCATTCATGGGGGGGCAGCATTAGGGGCTTCTTATGTGCTTGACTATCCAGATGATGTGGCTTTTTATGTGGGCATTGGACAAGTGGTAACGCCAGTTGAGGATGAGGCAGTGGCTTTAAGTCAGACGCGCGAATTGGCGACAAGCTTAGGACGTCAAGATCTACTTGATCAATTAAGTGAGATTTCAACTGACTATCCTAATCCAAATGATTTTTTGACTTTAGCTTATGAGGCAGCGATTTTACGGTCAGTTCAGCGTGAATTAGGGTTTGGAACAGCTGATTTTGTCCAATATTTACCTTTATTGTTAACCAATAAGATAGATAAACTATCTGAAAATGATCAGGAAATGCTAGACCGTATGCTACTTAACCAGCGTTTGTATCGAGAGTTATTGGCGATAGATATCTATGCAAGGGACCTCGAATTGAGTGTGCCATTTTATCTAATTTCTGGGGAAAATGATATCCAAGTACCAAAAATTCAGTCAGAAAAATTAATTGAAAGGGTTCAAGCACCGACAAAAGAAATGATCATTATACCGGATGCGGGGCATACCCCAATGATCGATCAAGAAAAGGACTTTATACAATCGCTAACAACCATTATAAACCGGACATTTTCGGCAAATGGATGATTATTTTTTACCAATATTTATGCTAAAATGTATACAGACAAATCTATACAACAATAACATTTAATCTACAACAATATGCGGAGGATAAATATGACCAAGCAATTGATTCCAAACGGCGGTAATTGTTTAGCTTCAGTAGCCCTACTTGAAGGTAAGCAACCACTATTATGGGCCTTCCGTGAAAAGAGCTTGATGCCAAGTGATAGTGGTTGGCGTTTTTTTGCTGCGACGGATACGCAAACTGAAATTATGGACGGAAAGAGTGTACTTCTTGTCGATATTAATAAAGTCGCTGAACTGGAACCAACTGTAGCGGGTATTTATTGGTATCCAGAAGGAGCTGATTTTCAATTAGCCAGTAAAGATGGCAACAAATATTTCGTGTACAACGATACCTTTGAAAGAGTTGTACCGGCAACTAACTATAAAGACTTACCTCATTCGTCAAAAGTCTTCGCGCAACATTTTAATGAGGCTACAACAATATCAAGCCCTAATGCTATGGCTGAAAGTTTACAATTATCAGCTGAAAAAGTAGATATGCTGAAACTATTAGATTTAATGCATACAAACGATGCAGGAAATCTATCAGATATAGAAATTTTTATGAATGCTGGCCTATTATTTGGCTTCGTAGCTATGCGAAATAAATCCCTGCATATGACCTTATCAGATGGGCAATTGGATGATATCGTGGGCATCATGATGGATTACTTTAATCTAAACCGAGAGAAAGCCAATGCTTATGTTTACCATTATACTAACTTAAAGCACGATGGGACAGCGGTTGCTGAACAACAATTGACGATGTATGGGGGCAAAATGTATGAGTGGTTAAATGTTGACGACTTTCATGCAATCAAAAATGAGTATGCCAACCTCGTGATGCATCATCGCAAAGCCAAAATGGTTTAGCGGATTTTACAGAATTTAAACAGAATGGAGCGTTAAAAAGTGAAGTATCTCAAGCAAGCTTTTATTATTATTATGATTACTTTAATCGCTGAAGTATTATCACACACATTACCTTTACCATTGCCAGCCTCGATTTACGGCATGCTGATATTATTTGTCTGCTTAATGACTGGTGTGATTAAGCTGGAACAAGTTGAAAATGTTGGTGAATGGTTAATCGCTGTGATGCCTGCCATGTTCGTAGTGCCAGGTGCGGGTTTTATTACCTCTTGGTCAAGTTTACAGCCGCATTTGTTATCTTGGTCAGTGATTATTTCGGTGACAACTATTCTTGTAATGATCGTTGCTGGTCTTATAGCGCAATCACTACAAAAACGTCAGAATGCTAAGAACGGAGGAGAAAAATAATGAATAGTTTATTTGATTTATTCCCCTCGTTTGGCTTATTCCTAACTTTAGGTGTATATATGATTGCCATGTGGATAAACAAGAAATTAAAATCACCGATTGCTAACCCATTGTTAATCGCAGTGATTTTAATTATTGCGATCTTAGTTATTGGCAAGGTGAATGTGCCTGTTTATCAAGAGAGTGCGAGCTTTGTGTCTTATCTGTTAACACCAGCAACGATATCTTTAGCGATTCCAGTATATAAACAACGACACATTTTAAAAGAAAATTTCTGGACAATTATCATTACAGTTGTGGTAGCGATGATTACAGCTGTTGCGAGTGTCTTGATTGTTGCGCTTATCTTTAATATGGAGGAAGAAATTTTACGTTCGGTATTATCTAAATCAGTAACAACAGCGATCGCTATTGATATTACCGAAATTATTGGTGGTATTACACCAATCATTGTCGGTTCAGTTGTTTTGACGGGTATCTTTGGTGTTGTGGTGAACGAATGGATCTTCAAACTGCTAAAAATTGATTCATATTTTGCACGTGGTTTAGCTATGGGGACTTCAAGTCACGCCATGGGTACAGCAGAATCAATGAAAATTAATGAACTTCAAGGTGCAATGTCTAGTATCGCCATGGTAATATCTGGTATTGTGATTGCTATTTTAGTACCAATCGTCGCAGGTTTCCTATAAGAATAGGGAAGTATTAATGACTACATATATTTCCAAAAGTGTTGTCTATTTTGGACGACACTTTTTATTTGTCTCTAAAAGGCAAAAAACAAAATTAGATTTATTCTCATTTTATTGGAAATATACTACCCTTTTTCTCATAAATAGTGTTAAACTTATAGCATATTGATGCATTGTATGACGGATCTATTTATGAAGATAAATGCTATCTAAACCGACATAAATTGCACATAAACACATGATTTGAAAGGATGAGCAACATGACAGTAGATATCAAATGGGCAGAATTAGGTTTTGAATATATGAACTTGCCATACCGTTGGCGTGCCTATTGGAAAGATGGCGAATGGTATAAGAGTGGTTTGGAAACTGAAAATACGATTCAGATTGAAGAAGGGGCACCAATCTTACATTATGGACAAGGCGCTTTTGAAGGGTTGAAGGCATTTAAAACAAAAGAAGGTGATATCCAAATCTTTCGTCCTGACCAAAATGCGAAACGTTTAAATGCATCAGCAGCCCGTTTAGTGATGCCTGAAGTACCAGAAGAAGACTTTATTCACGCGGTTAAAGAAGTAGTTAAAGCCAATGCCGAATATGTGCCACCATATGGTACAGGTGCATCATTCTATCTTCGTCCAACTTTAATTGGCGTAGGAGACAATATTGGTGTACATGCAGCAAAAGAATATATCTTTACAGTATTTGCCATGCCTGTTGGTCCTTACTTCAAGGGTGGAATGGTGCCAACAGCCTTTACAACATCTGAATTTGATCGTGCGGCACCTCATGGTACAGGTGCAGCGAAGGTTGGCGGAAATTATGCGGGTAGTTTACAACCAGGTATCGAAGCCAGAGAAAAAGGTTATTCTGACGTTGTATATTTAGATCCGGCTACACATACAAAAATTGAAGAAGTAGGTTCTGCAAACTTCTTTGGGATTGAAAAAGATACCAATAAATTTGTAACCCCTAAGTCTCCTTCAATCTTACCGTCAATCACTAAGTATTCATTACTTTGGTTAGCTGAACATCGTTTAGGCTTAGAAGTTGAAGAGGGCGATGTGTATATTGATGATTTAGACCGCTTTAGTGAAGCAGGAGCATGTGGTACAGCGGCTGTCATTTCACCAGTATCATTTATTACGCATAACGACCATAAACATGTATTCTATTCAGAAACTGAAGTAGGCCCAATCACAAAAAAATTGTATGATGAATTAGTGGGCATTCAAAATGGTGACGTTGAAGCACCTAAAGGTTGGATTGTTAAAGTTTAAATCAGACTAGAACGATCAATAGTGATTAGCCTATTAAAAAAATGAATTGTTTGTTTGATTTTGAATGAAATATTAAAAGCATGAAAGGGATGTAATATTCCTTTCATGCTTTTTTGATATACAAAAAGAAGGTGAGACAAAAGTCGTTTAGAATTGACGTACTGAACCAAAAGGCGAACAATAATGAAATATTATTGGAGACATTTGGGAAGTATCGGACAATGCTGACTTTTGGAATCCAATGATAAACGTTCTTATATAGCAAAGAGAGGCTGAGATATTTTTGTCCCAGCCTCTTATTTCTATTTTTAGATAACATCCATGTCTGGAAGTGGGTTTGTTGGGAAGTGATTGAAGTCATAGGTTGCTAATTCATTGATGTCAGTCATGAAGTAAGTACCGCCACGTGCAATCATCAAGTTTAATTCTTTACCTTCTAAACCATTTTCACTTAATAAGACAACGATAGCTGGTTTGTGCATCGCACGCATAAAACCTAACTCAAAGGCTGTGCCGTCATCAACATTTTCAACATCATATAAGAAAACACCAGCATCTGCAGTATTCATTGCAGATAGGTCGTTTTGGTAAGTCGCTACTTGCCATTCAAATGAACCAAAAATACCTTCTGGATCACGGTCAAAAGATGTATCTTTGTATTGGTGATCAAATGGGAAATGAACAACATCAACAGTTGGGTTTGCATTTAAAGCTTTTGTCGCTTCCTCTACACGGCGAACTTGGTCAGGATTGAAAAAAGGCGTTGCTAGATATAGCTTAGTGCTTGCTGAAATGTCTTTACGTTTATCCAATGATATAACCTCTTTCTTAAATTTAAAAATACTTGCTAATGATATTCTACAATAAATAATGTAAAATGTTTAAATATTTCCTTGCCATTCAGTCATAAATTGGTCAAGAAATTGTCGCATAAAGAGTGTTCGTTCATGCGCAATCTCTTTACCAGCTTCTGTATTCATAGAATGTTCCAGTTTTAGTAGTTTTTCATAAAAATGATTAATTGCAGTGGAAGGATGGTTGCGATAATTATCCTTATTTTTCACGTCAATCACAGGGATATTTGGATTATAAATTTCATTATTAGCGTGACCGCCATAGGCAAAAGTGCGCGCAATACCCATTGCACCAAGGGCATCGATTCGGTCTGCATCCTGAACATATTGGCCTTCAACTGACAAATCATACTGTGTAGTTAAGTTTTTTGAGTAGGACATATGTTGTATGGTATAAAGAATATTTTCTCGACTAGTTGGTGAAAGGTGTAACGTATCTAACAATTGTTCAACTTCCATTTGGCTAAAAATAATATCTGAAACGAGCTTGTCATCGATTGTATCATGTAAATATGCAGCAGCTTCAATGACGATTAAAGCTTCAGTATTACCATCACCATAATCTGCTATATACAAGGCTTTAGCGAGTTTAGCAACTCGGTCTGCATGCCAGTAATCATGACCAGTAGGGTCAAAAGCCATGCGTTCTCTTACAAAATCTTGAATTTTCTTAAGTCGTATTACCATTTCCATTTGTTCATCTCCTTAAACAAACAGTTTGCTATTCAAATGCGTCAGCAGTCACAATATCATTTGCAATCATAAAGTTTTTAATATCTTGAATTAAGACATGTTGATGGTGGGGATACTTGACTAAGTCATATTTTTCCATATCAATGAACATCACTTTAGATTGATGATAGTGATTTTTCACCCAATTATCATAACCAGACCATAAGCGGTGGTAATAGTCGATAAGTTCTTCCCCTTGTTCAAAGTCACGTCCACGATTATTTATGCGGGTCATAACAGTTTCAAAAGAACCATGTAGATATAGCATTAAATCAGGATGCTTGCGCGGAATTTCGGATAATTCTTCCATCATATTACGAGATAGATTTTCGTAAATTGAAAATTCTTCTTCACTAATACGTCCAATATCAGTATTCACTCTTGCAAAGTACCAATCTTCAAAAATCGATCGGTCTAAAACCGACTTATCTTCCCTAGAAGCTTGCTTGATTGTTTTAAATCGTGAATTCAAAAAATCTAATTGTGTTAAAAATGGATAACGCTTCAGCAATTGCTCTTCTGGACTGGCTTTGTAAAAATAGGGCAGCATAATGTTATCTTCAACTGATTCATAGAAGGGTTTAAAGTCTAATTCATCTCTGATTAAATTTGTGACGGTGGTTTTACCTAGTCCGATCATCCCACCAACGGTTATCATTGTCATTATATAACTCCTAACTTTTAAAAAAAGAAAACCTTTTATTGGTAAAGGTATCTTAGTGTAATCATATGTGAACTGTTTTTGTCATGAGTAGTGTCTTCTTGCTATACCATGAAAAAAGCACATAACACAATATATAGTGTTTGTATAACAATAATATAACATATATAGTACTTCATACAAGAGGCATTTATAATGATGCAAGGGTCAAAAAGTAAAAGAAAAGAAAGATACTTCTCTGTATTTTATAAATTTCAGTGATAAGAAATTTCAGGACGCCATTACCTATCCCTTTTAAGATAGGATAGGTAAAACTATTTGCATTTTCAAAAGAATAAAACTATACTAGAATTAAGTACAGTTTACAAATGTAAACATAATTTACGATTATATAGTGATTACATAGTATGGAGGTAGAGAATATTGGATAAAGATAATAATGCAAAACATCATCACAATATGCACCATGATCATGGCAACGAACATATGCATCACGAAGAGCATAACCATAACCACCATGATCATAGTGGTCACGGTGATCACGGTGGTCATGGACATGGTGGACATGGCGCTCATATGATGGCTGATTTTAAGCAACGTTTCTGGGTAGTGTTAGTATTATCTATCCCGTTAGCAATTATTGCACCTATGTCGATGCACTTGCTTGGTTATCATATTGATTTTCCTGGGCAAGGGCTTTTAGAATTTGGCCTTGCTACTATTGTATTCTTTTACGGAGGTAAACCCTTCTTAAGTCATGCTTGGCATGAATTGAAATCAGGGGTTCCGGGTATGATGATGCTGATTTCTCTAGCGATTGTCGCAGCTTATGTCTATTCGGTTTTAACCACCTTCTTCATTAGTGGCATGAACTATTATTTTGAACTTGCTAGCTTGATATTGATTATGTTGGCGGGACATTACATTGAGATGAAGGCGCAAATGTCAGCTGGTAATGCCGTTGAATCACTAGCCAAGCTCTTACCATCAGATGCTGAAGTGATTCATGAAGACGGATCAACAAGTGAAGTAAAAGTCGACCAATTGAAGAAGGGCGACCGTATCTTCATCCGGCCAGGTGCGAAGATTCCTATCGACGCTACAGTTTATGAAGGGCATTCTGAAGTAGATGAATCAATGTTGACTGGCGAATCTGTCCCCGTATTAAAAGAAGCGGGTGCGCAGATTGTTGGGGGTGCTATTAATGGGGATGGTATTCTAAAAGCTACTGTAACGAAAACGGGTACAGATACTTATTTAGCGCAAATTATTAACTTAGTTACTGACGCGCAAGCACAAAAATCTAAGGCACAATCAATTGCTGATGTTTGGGCTAAATATCTATTTTATATCGCTTTAGTTGCAGGGATTATCGCCTTTGTTGCGTGGACGGGTGTTGACGGCTATTTAATGGGCTTACAGTTTATGGTAGCAACCTTTGTTATTGCCTGTCCGCATGCACTTGGGTTGGCAGTTCCCTTGGTAAATGCTGAATCTACGTCCTTAGCTGCTGAATCTGGTTTATTTATTCAAAACCGTATCGCTTTTGAAGATGCACATAAGATTGATAAGATCGTTTTTGATAAAACAGGTACTCTTACTCAAGGTGAATTTGGGGTAGATGAGATTACTGTGATGGATGATAAGTTTAATGAAACGTCTCTTTTGCAAATTGTCTACGCGATTGAAAGTCAATCTGAGCATCCAATTGCTCGAGGTATCGTGAAAGAAGCTGAAAGTAGAAAGCTTGAAAAATTACAGGTTGCTGATTATCACAATTTAACCGGTAAGGGGCTTGAAGGGACTGTAAATGGGAAAAACATTCAAATCCTCAGTCCGAAAGCTACTAGACAAGCAGGTTATACATTTGATGAAGCAGCCTTTGAAGCTTCTGCTTCTAAAGGTAGAACCATTGTCTTTGTCATCTATGACCAGGTGCTAGTGGGTGCTATTGCAGTATCCGATATTGTTCGTGAAGAGGCTAAAGCAGTGGTAGCTGAATTGCAAAATAAAGGCATTCAAGTATTGATGTTAACCGGTGATAACCAACAAGTTGCAGATTCAGTAGGAGAAACACTTCATTTAGATGGTGTCTTCGCAGAAGTTTTATCAGATGAAAAAGCCGACAAAATCAAATCACTACAAGCTGACGGTGGACGTGTTGCTATGGTTGGTGATGGTGTTAACGATGCGCCAGCTCTCGCGCAAGCTGATTTAGGAATTGCTATTGGTGCAGGGACAGATGTAGCAAGGGAAACAGGTGATATCATCTTGGTTGATTCAAATATCCATGATGTTTTAAATATCCTGAACCTATCAAAAGCAACCAAACAAAAAATTAACCAAAACCTTATGTGGGGAGCGGGCTATAATGTGGTGGCTATTCCACTAGCGGCTGGTGTTTTAGCTGGATTAGGTATTGTCCTTGGACCAGCTTTGTCAGCTATTATTATGTCCTTGTCTACCGTTGTCTGTGCAGTGAATGCACGGATGTTGCATCGTACTTATAAGAAGGTGCAGAACAAATAAATTAGAGTAGAAATGATGTACATGCTAAATAGTGTTTCCTATTAGTATTATCATTACTATGCCAAAATTTGATTAATTTATTAAAAGGTACTCTTTGAGAAAACCGTGTAATTCATTACATGGATGAACCAAGTTCTAGGGCGCCCGTCATTGTATTGAGTTAATTGATGTGAATATCGCACGATGTTGAAGAATGACTTGTTTCAACGATACGCTTGAGAATTCCTATTTTGATGAAAAAACCATTATTATAAAGGCCATAAATGATATAAAAACCCCTTTTGACACCAAAATGTCAGAAGGGGTTTTGTAATAACGATTAAACATTTGCCTGGATTAAGGCTTCAAATAAGTATTTACTTGATTCGGCTCCTGGATCCGGTTCACCAATAGACCGTTCCCCATAGTAAGAAGCACGACCTTTTGTTGCTTTAAGCTCAGTCGTTTTAGCAGAAGCCTCATCTAAAACCTCTTGATTTAAGCTATTAGCTTTAAGGGCTTCAACTGCCGGATGCCAAATATCAACCATCGTTTTTTCACCAGGTTCTGCTTTACCTCTTTGTTGAATTTTATCTAACCCAGCTGCAAAAATATCCGCGATATTATCTGAGTTCTTAGCTGTTGTTGCCATAGCTAGGAAAGCAGAACCATATAACGGACCGGATGCACCACCAATCTTACTCATGAGGGTTTGTGCAACAGTCATAAAAAGAGCAGATACATCCGCAGGTTGTTTATTTTTTAAGGCTTCCTTAGTCGCAACTGCACCGCGAGCCATATTGTTACCGTGGTCTCCGTCACCGATTTTTTGGTCTAAATCAGATAAATAAGCTTTTTCTTCTATTAAACGGTCAAACCATTGGTCTAACCAAGTCATTGTTTCATTTACATCCATATATGACATCCTCTCTTAACTAAACTATCCCCAGGCAGCAGTATTTACCGGTGCTTGTAGTGCTTGTACCCAGTCAGTATCTTCGACTTTTAGCAAGGTTAGAGACGCCCCCTGCATTTCCAGTGAGGTCATCAAGTCTCCTACCTTCACAAAATCAATTTCTAGCCCTTCATCTGCCAACTGTTCTTGAATATCATTCCAGAATAGGTAAAGTTCCATTAATGGAGTACCCCCCATCCCATTGACCAATACAGCGAAACGGTCTCCAGCTGACCAGCTGAATTCTTCTTTTAGTCGGCCAATTAATTCCGCAGCCATTTCTTTTGCAGGCTTGATTTTCTCACGACGGTAACCTGGTTCTCCGTGAATCCCAATACCATATTCAAATTCATCATTTGCAATGTCAAAACCTGGTTTCCCTACTTCAGGAACGGTTGCAGCTGTCAAAGCAAGACCGATAGATTTAAGATTGTCATTCACCTTTTCTGCAATGGCTTTTAAGTCACTTAGAGATTTACCGTGATCTGCGTAGTAGCCTAGGATTTTATGCATGAAGATTGTTCCGGCAATCCCGCGGCGACCGGCAGTATAAGTAGAATCTTCCATAGCGATATCGTCATCCACGATGATTGCGGCGGTTTCAATACCTTCAGCTTCCGCAAATTCTTGAGCGATTTCAAAGTTCATCACATCTCCGGTATAGTTTTTGATGACTACGAAGACACCAGCCCCATTATCAGCAGCTTTTATCCCTTCTAAAATTTGGTCTGGTGTTGGGGAAGTAAAGACCTCTCCAGAAACGGCAGCTGATAGCATCCCTTTACCGACGAAACCTGCGTGACTCGGTTCGTGTCCAGATCCACCACCAGAAACAATACCCACAATATCAGGCGTTTCTACTGTCCGGTATAGGACTTGAGTATCTGGCACTTGGGCAAGAATATCCGCATGGGCACTGGCTAAACCTTTGACCATTTGGCTGACAACATCACCGGGCTGGTTGATAATTTTTTTCATGAAAAAACCTCCTTAGGGATTAGACAATATAGTTATCATCAACAATTTTAAATAATATAAGCACACGTGAGAATGCTTAGCTTTGTTCCTTAATGGCTACTAAAATCTGCTCTGGTGTCCGGTTGATCGTCGATTGAACAGCACCTATGTAAGCACCTTCTACAAGAGGACCTTCAACTAAATGAACATGGGCTTTTAGGTCATCTTCGACGAAGTCTAGGGCAGTTTCAGCAGATAAGACGGCAGACCCCATATCCGTAAAGATGAAGATTTCTTTATCCGAATTGGCAAAAATGGCATCTGTTATCTTACTTACGGATGTACCTATCTCACCATCATCGGTACCACCTGCAGATATGACTGAAAAGGTATTGTTATCATCAGGTACCATGGTTTCAAGCAATTCTTTTAAACCTTCTGTGATGGTTTGACTATGGGACACTAATATTAATAGATTTGTCATATGCGAAAGCCTCCAAATGTAAGTTACTTCAAATTATCTGTACACGCTTACATTTTAACAAGAAAAATCTCTTCCAACAAGTAACAGCTATTAGAAGTTATTTTTTTGATAGGCTAAAACGATTAAAAGTAAACGATTGTCCCTTTTATCAAACAGTTGAGGAGTATGATAGAATGAGCATAACAAAGATAAGGGTAAACAATTATAGGAGGCAGGAAAATGGTAGATATTTTAAAAGATTATAGCCCAGATCGTTCAAACACTAAAGCAATGAAGTGGCATGACTTGCCTCAACAATTTGGCGAGGATAATTTATTGCCTGTTTGGATTGCGGATATGGACTTTGCACCCGCAAGAGAAATTCAAGCTGCTTTGCGCGCTTTTGTTGAAGAGCAATATTATGGTTATTACTCAGTGCCAGAAACTTACTATAAAGCTATTGTAGATTGGACGAAAGCGCACTACAATTATGAAACGAAGGCAGAGTGGTATCGATTTGCACCGGGGGTTTGTACAGGGATCGCCTTTGGCTTACAAGCGTTTACTGAAGAAGGCGATAAAATTTTAATTCAAAATCCTGTTTATAATCCTTTCCGTACGGTAATTGAAGAAGCCAACCGGACTTTAGTGATGCAAGATCTATTAGGAGATGATGTTACAGGTTATACTATGGATTTTGATGCACTGGAAGCAGCCTTTAAAGATGATGATATTAAAGTATTTCTATTTTGTTCACCGCAGAACCCAACTGGTCGTGTTTGGACTAAAGATGAGGTTACACGAGTTGTTGAACTGTGCCAAACATATGGTGTATTGTTATTTACTGATGAAATCCACCGTGACTTAATTATGCCTGGACATACACATGTTGCTGTGGGGACGATTGACCCAGACTTTGATCAATATGTGCTTTTTGCCTCACCATCTAAAACATTTAATTTAGCGGGCTTAAACCATTCATTCATAGTCGTACCAAATGATACCTTACGCCAAACATTAGATGCTTACTTACATAGTATCCACTTAACAGTTGGACAACCTGCTGGTTATATCGGGGCAGAAGCAGCTTATACTTATGGTGCTGACTGGTTAGAAGGGGTGAATCAGGTCATTTGGGATAACTATCTATTATTAAAAGATAAATTAAAAGAAGCTCTACCCAAAGTGACTATTGCTGATTTACAAGGTACCTATTTAGCTTGGCTTGATTTGGGCGCTTATGTTTCAGCAGATAATTTAAAACATGTAGTACAAGAAAAGGCACGTTTAGGCGTTAATTACGGTAGTTTATATTGGCCAACTAAAACGGATGAAACGCATATCCGCATTAACTTAGCGACTACACCAGAAATTATTGGTCAAGCTGCAGATAATTTAATTAAAGCTATTCAAGAAGCATCATAATAAAGAGCAACTAAATTTTCATCTAATTGAAAAAGAAAAACACCTCGATTATCTGATGTTAGGTCAGTTAATCGAGGTGTTTTTACCCATTTATTGTTTGAAAGGTTCGACGTGAACATCGGTTGCGGTGACATTTTGCGTATCTTGTAAGACGATTTCTACACGCTCCGTGATATCATGACCTGCTTGGACACTGATATTTGGATCAACCAAGATGGTGATGTCGATATATACATTAGCACCATAATTGCGGCCACGAATATCAGATACGGCTTGTACGCCTGGGATTTTTTCAACGATATCGCGATAAGTAGTTAATGCTTCTTGAGGAAAGCCATCTGAAAGTGAAAAGGCAGATTCTTTGAAGATATCGTAACCTGATTTAATGATGATTAACCCAACAACAATAGCCATAGCGCCATCTAACCAAACGATGCCAGTACGACTAAGGACAACGGATAGCGCTGTGGCGAAAGAAGTCAGCGCATCCGATAAGTTATCTTTAGCAGAGGCTTTTAAACTAGGGCTATTCAATCTTTTACCTAGACGGTTGTTGTACCAAAATACGCCTGACATGATAAAACCTGAACTTAAACCAACAATAGCATTGATCACAGTTGGTGTGGCGTACTCTTGATTGATCAAAGCAGTAGTTGAATCAATGGTTACGGTAATCCCGATATACAGAATGACAAAGGACATGATGAGGGTTGTAAGGGTTTCGATTTTATAGTGACCGTAACGGTGGTTATGGTCAGCAGGACGCTGAGATAAAATCATCCCCACAAGTAATACAATGGATGTGAAAGAGTCAGTAAAGTTATTTAAACCATCAGCAAATACAGCATCAGAGTTAAAGCTATAACCAACAATTAATTTAGTAGTAGAAATAATGATATAAGTTACAATGCTTAAGTAAATGCCTCTTCTAGCATAATGTTGGGTTGATTTAGTGGTGTTAGACTGTTGTTTAGGGGAAAAATTTTGCTTGTTCACTGTTGGTAGCACTCCTTTAATAACTGATAACACATTGAAAAAAATCAATTCTTTCCATTATACGTACTCATAATCTATTATTCAAGCGTTTTTAACGCATTTTTCTTTAAATCATTTCTATATGAAATTAATCAAAATTATGATTGACTTAATATGTCAAGTAATATAACATGAGATTAAAACACAATTAAAAAAGAATGAAGGTGAGTTGGCATGAAGGAAAAAGAGCTACGACGTACACTAGCAGTTTTCCCAATTGGGACAGTTGTACAGCTAACAGATTTGACACCCAGACAGGTACGTTATTATGAAGAGCAAAAGTTAATTAAGCCAAAACGTTCAGAAACAAACCGTCGGATGTATTCCTTGAATGATGTCGATCGATTATTAGAAATCAAAGATTATTTAAATGAAGGCATGAGTATTCAAGCAATTTACAATACGTATAATCGTCAACATACACAACCTAAGGTGACGGATACAAAGCAGCTGACCGATGAAGATGTCCGCCGAATTCTATATAATGAGATTTTAAATCAAGGTGGTTTCCGAAATGCTGGAGCCGACCAAGATTATCCATTTCGTTAATCCTCGGTTAGTTGAAGATGGCGTGAAAGTGATTAAAAAATTAGTATATATCATATAGAGGAGATTTTTTATGAACCAAATTAATAAAGATTACCAACGATTACCAGGCTCTTATTTATTCGCAGAAGTAAAACGTCGTCAAGAAGCTTATGAAAAAGCACATCCAGATCAAAACGTGATTCGTTTAGGTGTAGGTGATGTGACCCTACCTTTAGCACCGGCAGTTATTGAAGCTTTACACCAGGCTGTTGACGAACAAGCGGATGCTGCCACTTTCAAAGGGTATGCGCCAGATCATGGTTATGACTTTTTACGAGAAGCTATTCAAAAGAATGACTTTGCAGCACGTGGTGCAGATATAGCAGTGGATGAAATCGTGATTTCTGATGGTGCTAAATCTGATTCTTCAAATATCCAAGAAATTTTTGGTCCAGACATCAAAATTGCTGTTGGAGACCCAGTTTACCCAGTGTATATTGATTCGAATATCATGGCTGGACGTGGTGGTGACTATGATGAAGAAACTGGTAAATGGTCTGATTTAGTTTATTTATCAGCCACAGCGGAAAATAACTTTAAACCAGCTTTACCTGAGGAGCCAGTTGACTTAGTATACCTTTGCTATCCAAATAATCCTACAGGGACAACCTTAAATACAGCTGACTTACAAAAATGGGTGGATTGGGCAAACGAAAATGATGCCATTATCATTTTTGACTCAGCGTATGAATCATTTATTACCGAAGAGGATGTACCACATTCCATTTTTGAATTACCTGGTTCACGTACTTGTGCGATTGAAATCCGTTCATTCTCAAAACGAGCTGGATTTACTGGTGTACGCTTAGGCGCAACCATTATTCCAAAAGAGCTAGAAATTGATGGGGTATCTTTATTAGATCTTTGGAAACGTCGTGTTTCAACGAAATTTAATGGTGCACCTTACATCGTGCAACGTGCAGGAGAAGCGAGCTATTCTAAAGAAGGAAAAGCGCAAATTGAAGAAATGTTAGCTTACTACCGTCGCAATGCTCGCCTAATCAAAGAAGGATTAGAAACAGCAGGATATGAAGTATTTGGTGGTGTGAACGCCCCTTACGTTTGGTTGAAAACACCTCAAGGCATGGATTCATGGGACTTCTTTGACTTTCTACTAGAAAATGCTCAAATTGTTGGGACACCTGGTGTTGGTTTTGGACCTTCAGGAGCAGGCTACTTCCGATTAACAGCCTTCAATACATACGAAAAAACTGCAGAAGCTGTTGAACGTATCAAAGCTTTAAACAAATAAATATCATCTTCAAGGGAAAAGGATCTGTGGTATCAATATCGCAGACCTTTTTTTGCTTGTGTATAGATTTACTTATCCTCCTATTCACTCAATCATCGCTTTTATCGATTATTCTTGAGTGATTATGCATAAACTAGCTATCTAATTAGACATGTTAAGATGGCAGTAATGGCTTTAAATAAAGTTTTGGGAGAAATAAATGATGAAGAAAGCTTTATGGTTGATAACAGGAGCTACCTTTTTCCTAGCTGCATGTGGCAATGGTGAATCAGCAGAGTTGGATCAGATATCTGTTGCGTCACGGGGGTCGGATGTAGAAATATGGGACTATATAGCAGAGTCAGATGCAGCTACAGAAGCAGGTTTAGCGATTGAAGTGATTTCAATTGATGGTGATGGGGTTCAAACGAATACTGCAACGGCTGAAGGCGAGGTAGATGCTAACGCCTTTCAGAATCTAGGTTACATGGAAACGTTCAATGAAAATTCAACCAACCAACTAGTACCAATTGCGACAACTTACCGAGAACCCATGGGAATTTACTCTGATCAATATACAGCCATTGATCAGGTGGCTGAGGGAGATTTAGTCGGAATTTCTACTAATAGTGCTAGTCAAGCCCGTGAATTATCGGTACTTGCAGGTGCTGGTATCATTACTTTAGTGGATGACTTTGATCCTAATGCAGGAACAATCAACGATATCGCAGAAAATCCCCTAAATTTAGAATTTATTGAGGTAGATGAATTACAATTAGCCCGTAGTTTACCTGATTTAAATCTGGCGGTCATAGGGAATACGATTGCCCTAGAATCAGGATTAAATGTTACGAAAGATGCGATTTATGTGGAAGAATTAGATGAGCATGCAAATGGCACAATTAATGTGATTGCTACTGCAGCCGGTAATGAAGATGACGAAAATCTACAGAAACTAAGTGCTTTATACCATTCTGATGAAGTCCAAACATTTATTGCTGAAACTTTTGATGGGACAAAGTTAGAAGTAGAAATCCCTATTGAAGAAGTATGGTCAGTAGATTAAGTAATAGGTATGTCAAGATCAGTGTCATATTTTCTGTCATCATTGTAGGGTGAAATGACTTTTCTGGTTAGATTTGGTATTATTTTATACAAGGAATGAATTATGCGCAAAGTACAGAATCTATACAAAATCTGATTTTGCCCATTTTTTGATATATATGAGAAAACTTTAATCGAAAGATAAAAGAAAAATTTGCAAACTTTATAACTTATACAACATGTTAAGAAAAAAACTGATTTAACAGCATTTATAACTATTTTTTGAGTAAAAGAGTCTGTTTAATTGTTTTAAAGTCTAGTCATTCGCAATCTTTTGCAAAAAAATGACGGATTTTGACAAAAATCCTGATTTTCTTTAGTATTTTATGATTGTATTTGGAAGATTTTACTTATATACTTGGAAACGGATACAGGTGTCCAAATTTTATTTAGGGAGGTTTAATAGGATGATAGGAATTATTTTAGCGAGTCACGGTAAGTTCGCTGAAGGCATTAAACAATCTGCTGAGATGATTTTCGGAGAGCAAGAAAATCTGCAAGCAGTGACCTTTATGCCTGAAGAAGGGCCAGATGATTTACGTGCCCACCTTTTGGAAGCAGTCGAATCTTTCGATGATACGTTACAAATTCTATTTTTAGTTGATTTGTGGGGAGGGTCACCATTCAACCAGGCCAATGCAATTCACGAAGAAATGCCAGAACGTACGGCAATTGTAAGTGGATTAAATCTACCGATGCTCTTGGAAGCTTTGGGACAACGCTTTGCTTCTGACCAAGTAGCAGATGTTGCCAAACACATTTTAACAAGAGATGTGGCAGGTATTCGTGTAAAACCTGAAGCGCTAGGTGAAGGTATTGATGCCCCAGCTGAGGTAGCTAATGAGGAAGGCGAAGAAGCGCAAGTAGGTACCTTAAAACCGGGTACAGTGTTAGGCGACGGCAAAATCAAGTATGTACTAGCGCGTGTAGATACACGTTTATTACATGGGCAAGTAGCTACTGGTTGGGTACGTTCAGTAAATCCTAACCGTATTATTGTCGTATCTGACAAAGTAGCTAAAGATGATATGCGAAAATCATTGATTCAACAAGCTGCACCATCAGGTATTCGTGCAAACACTATTCCAGTATCTAAACTAGCTGAAGTTGATAAAGATCCACGTTTTGGTAATACAAAGGCATTATTATTATTTGAAACTCCACAAGACGTATTAGCAGCAATTGAAGCTGGTGTAGATATTAAGGAAGTTAACTTAGGGTCAATGGCCCACACTAAAGGGAAAACAATGATTTCAAGATCATTGTCTGTAGACGAAGAAGATGTAGCAACTTTACAAAAATTAAAAGACCTAGGGGTTAAATTTGATGTGCGTAAAGTCCCAGCAGATTCAGATGAAAACTTAGACAAACTGTTGAAAAATCATGATTTAATTTAAAAGGGAGGTCGACAGAAAGATGGATATTTCAATTTTTTCAGCTATAGCTATTTGTATTATTGCATTATTCGCTGGTTTTGAAAGTGTGTTGGACTCTTTCCAATTACACCAACCAATTCTTGTTTGTACATTAATTGGTCTTGCAACAGGTAACTTAACAGAAGGATTACTATTAGGTGGTCAATTACAATTAATCGCTTTGGGTTGGATGAATATCGGGGCAGCGCAAGCGCCGGATGCCGCTCTAGCAGGTGTAATCGCAGGTATTTTAGTATTAACTAAAGGTGCTTCTGTATCTGAAGGTATTGCAATTGCAGTGCCTTTAGCAATCGTTGGTCAAGTATTAACAATCTTCGTTCGTACAATGACAGTAGGTTTGGCGCATTATGCGGATGCTCAAGCGGAAAAAGGTTCTATTCGCGGTGTTGAATCTGCAAATATGATGGCTTTAGCCTTACAAGGTTTACGTGTAATGATTCCAGCAATCGCTACTTTAGCCTTACCAGCTTCAGCTGTGCAAGGTGCGTTAGCTGCTATTCCAGACTGGATTACAGGTGGTTTAGCTGTTGGTGGTGGTATGATCGTTGCTGTAGGTTACGCAATGGTTATCAACATGATGGCAACAAAAACGACATGGCCATTCTTCTTTATTGGCTTTGCGTTAGCAGCTGTAACAGAATTAAACTTAGTGGCAATGGGTATTATCGGTGTTGCCTTAGCACTTATCTACATTGAATTATCTCCACAATTTAATGGCGGTGGCGGTTCAGGATCTGGTGGTTCAGGTTCAGTTGAGGCCCAATTAGATGCCATTTTAGAAGATTATTAAGGAGGGGAAGACATGACCGAAGAAGTAACAAAGCGTGTATCATTAACGAAAAAAGACCGTATAATTGCAAACTGGCGATTAACTTTCGTTCAAGCTTCATGGAACTACGAACGTATGCATAACGTTGGTTGGGCCTATGTACTAGCCCCAGCAATCAAAAAATTATATACAAGTAAAGAAGAACGTACAGCAGCTTTACAACGTCACTTGGAATTCATTAACTCTCACCCTTATGTTGAAGCACCTATTTTAGGGGTAACTTTAGCTATGGAAGAAGAAAAGGCCAATGGTACAGATATTGAAGACCAAGCCATCCAAGGGGTTAAAGTTGGTATGATGGGACCACTTGCTGGTGTGGGTGACCCAATTTTCTGGGGTACTTTACGTCCAGTAATTGGTGCTTTTGCTGCATCACTTGCTTTAAGTCAATCGATGCTTGGACCGATTCTATTCTTTGTACTTTGGAACTTAATCCGTGTAGCCTTCACTTGGTATACTCAAGAATTAGGTTACCGTGCCGGTTCTGAAATTACAAAAGACTTATCTGGTGGGATTATTCAAAAAATCACTGTTGGGGCATCTATTCTAGGGATGTTCGTTATGGGGGTATTGGTACCTCGTTGGACAACAATGAATTTCCCAAGAGTCATTTCTGAAGTAACCAATCAAGAAGACACTATTGTAAACTTTGATGGTTTAGTTCAAGCAGCTAATAACAATAACGTCACTGCAGATAGCTTCCGTGATGTGATTAATCAAATTTCATCAGGTCAGTTAGTGAATACAACAACCCAAACAACATTAGGTGATGTATTTAACCAATTATTACCTGGTATGATGCCGTTACTATTAACCTTATTATGTATGTACTTATTAAAACGTAAAGTCAGCGCAACTACCTTGATTTTCTCTATCTTTGCGGTCGGTATCGTGCTTTACGTACTAGGAATCATGGGTTAAGATGACAGCTCAATTAAATACTGAAGTAACGTTCGTCTCCAAAGCAAATGCGATGATTAATCCTATCGATCCCAAATCAGGTTTACTGATGGTGGGCGATAAGGGTGTCGAATTTCGTGAGGAGAACGGACCAGGCTTCATTCAAATTCCATGGGTTAACATTTCACGTATTCGCGTGCAAATGTTCTTCAAAGGACGATATGTCCGCGGCTTCTATTTTGAAACCGATGAAGGGCAACTCCTGGAATTTGTTGTTGATGAAGCTAAAGATAGTCTGCGGGCAATGCGCAAGTATCTGCCCCGAGAAAAATTTGTCGCACAACAAAGTAACCTGGCTAATCTGTTTAAAAATCCTTTTAAACGCCGAAAAAAAGACAAGGAGTAGTGATGATGCAAGGACCCATATTCTTAAAGCCTTACCTAGAAGAAAAAATCTGGGGTGGGCAGAAATTACGCAGTCAATTTAAATTGGATATCCCATCAAACCAAACGGGAGAAGCGTGGGTCATTTCAGGACATGAACATGGGCAATCTGTTGTGACATCACCGGAATCTCTTGCTGGTCTAACACTTTCTGATTTATACCATCAACATCCAGACTTGTTCCTAGGTCAAGCGACTGATCGTTTTCCATTATTAATTAAAATTATTGATGCTAAAGAAGACTTATCCGTACAAGTTCATCCTGATGACGCGTATGGACTAGCGCATGAAAATGATCTTGGGAAAACTGAATGTTGGTATGTTATGGATGCTGATCCAGGTGCTTACCTAATTTACGGCCATAATGCACGGAACAAAGCACAATTTCTAGAAATGGTTGAGGACAATGAGTGGGACCAACTCTTACGAAAGGTACCTGTTCATGCTGGCGACTTTTTCGCAGTACCAGCTGGTACTATCCACGCTATTGGTGGTGGCGTATTAATCCTAGAAACACAACAGAGTTCTAATACAACTTACCGAGTTTATGATTATGGACGTAAAGATGCGCAAGGTAATGAACGTGACCTACACATCCAACAATCAGCGGATGTGACCATGTTCCCTCACCAAGATACTTTAGCAGATGGACGAACAACCGAATTACCAGGTGGATCAATCCAAGAATTTTGGACTAACGAATACTTCTCTGTGGCAAAATGGACAGTCGAGGATAATTTGCATATCAATTTATCTGACAAGTACCAATTATGTACTGTTCTTGATGGTCAAGGGCAAGTAACGGTTGGTGACAAAACTTGGGCTGTAAAAGCAGCTGATGCCTTTATCTTGCCAAGTGGTTTAAGTGAGGTAATACTTACCGGTCAATTCAGTTTAATGGTTGCAGAAGAAGCATAAAATTTAGCATACAAAAATAGCTCAAGGGATAAGCGTTGGCTTTCATATCCCTTGGGCTATTTTTAATATATTCTAGTTAAGGAAGTGGCAGTGTGAACTTCGGTTAGTCAAGATAAGGGGCATCATGACTATTCAAGAAACTATAACCCAGCCCCATAATGACACCACCACCTATTAAATTCCCGATAAAGGCGATAGTCCAATTCATCAACACAGCGACTAAATTCATCTCATTACCTGAGAAGAAAGCTAAACTCATTAGGGAGAAGTTTGCAATAATATGCTCAAAACCACCATAAACAAAGAGAAAAATAACAGCAATAATGAAGAACAAGCGTGCAGTATCATCTTTCATTTTCATTTGTCCCATGATGGTGATATTTACAAATATATTTGCAAGAATCCCATCTATGAATAAGGTCCAAATATCTTTATCTAATTTAGCGTTAATAACTGTCATTAGCGCTGAGTCGGCATTAAAATAATGTGCTGCACTTGAATTGCCAATAAGAATACCTACAATAATAGCACCTAGTAAATTCATTAGCGTACAAATAACGATGATTGTTAAAGCTTTTGACCATGTTAAATATCGACGATGTGCACCTGTGAAGAGGTACATCATATTTGAAGTAGCTAGTTCACCGTTTAAATAAATAATCATTGCTAATCCTATGGGGAATATGAGGGCATAAGTGATTTTACCCAAAGGAGGATAGTCTAAAGCAATGACATCCCAAAGTATCATGCCGATTGCGGTTGGTAAGGTTAAGAAAAACCCCGCATATATTGCCCTCAACAAATATTTTGTTTTTGATTGGTCAAAAAGAGTATCTTTTTTGCTAACTGCACCATCGATTTTGTTCATAAAAGTTGAAATAGGCTTATCGCTCATGTCTTAACTCCTTGTCATCATTTTTCAATACTAGGAAAATCTTCTCTCAAGGATAGACTACCATAGAATGCAGGCGATTATTTTTAAGATTTATAGATTTACTATTTTTAGTAAAGTAAATCGTGACTTTATGATAAAACACTCACAATATTAAATTTTTTGTACTTGTTTGTACACTTTGAAATTGAAATAAAGTTATGATTCATTAGATTTTTTATGACTTCTCTTTTACTATTTTTTCGTGATATTTGTAAGAATGAGCTTCTCTTTATCTTGTTCTTCAATAAAAGTCGTGCAAAGTGCTGATAAAATAGATACTATTGAAGGTGAAAAGCAAATATTTGGAGGCGACAATGAATGAAAGATAAATCAATTTGGATTGATCACTATAATATGGCAGGTCATGAAGAAGGAGGCTTTTTCTATCAGGTTCTAAAATCTGATCAGACTATTCAATTAGAAGGACAGCAACCACGTGCTTTATACACCAGCATTTATTTCCTGTTAACGAGCAATAATCCTTCACGTTTTCACCGGTTAACTGCCGATGAGGTTTGGTACTACCACTATGGTAGCCCATTAACTGTTCATATGATTACACCTGAAGGCGACTACCAACAAGTTACTCTTGGAACAGATGTAGAAAAAGGGCAAGTTTTACAAGCCGTGGTTCCTAAGAATACGATTTTTGGCTCAAGCGTTGAAGAAGATAACAGCTATGCCTTAGTTTCATGTATGGTTAGTCCAGGCTTTGAATATGATGACTTTGAATTATTTAAACGATCTGATTTACTTGAAGCATATCCAGATTACTCAGATATTATTCATCGCCTAACCCTAGAAGACTAATTACTAGTAGTCCTTAAATGATTCTTAAAAAATTGGGCACATATTTAACATAATTTTCTTTGAAAACTTCATTATATCTTCAAAAGTATGGCCTATTATATAAGCATACCCAATAAAGAAACCAAACTTTTCTTCATAAATCTTTCTCCTCCCAAATTGAAAGATACTAAAAAACCAGCTGGCTCCCAACAGCTGGTTTTTTTATGTCTTTATACATTTTTTCTAGTAATAAAAGAAAAATGTCTGCCGGGCGTTTTATTTAATCGGTAGGAGAATCCCTCTGTCATAGTGAACGTATCTTGGTTAGACTTGGTAATATGCTCTTTTAGGAAACCAACACGTTTTAGTTGCTCAACAATAGTCGCTTGATTGTCAACCAAATATTTTTGACGCTTATCATCCCAACGAATAAAGTCATCTGCATAACCTAATGCTTTGAATTGATCTACCACATCTTGGTCTACTTCAAATGATTCTTGGGCGATAGATGGACCAAGAATAGCTTTGATATTGCCCATATAGATATTTGGTTGTTGGCTTTTGATTTGAGCGAAAGTCGTAGCTATTACGTCTTGAACAGTCCCTCTCCAGCCTGAATGAATGGCGCCGATTAATCCAGTACTTTCATCATAAAATAAAATGGGCACACAGTCTGCAGTAAACACACCAATTACAATATCAGGTTCGTAAGTAAATAGTGCATCTACATCGTCTATTGCATCTTCAGTTGTTTTAGTGCCGCGTCCTTGGTCGTTAGCTTTCACTTGGTAAGCCTTGTTGGAATGGGTCTGGTTAGCGAAAACAAATTGAGTGGTATCTACATGTAACGCTTCTGCTAGTGCTTGACGGTTAGCGATAACCATCATCTTATCCTCTCCGGTGTGTAAGGCTAAATTACCATCTAGCGCTTGGTTAGGGTCTTTTAGGCTGGTACCAGCAGTAATATTATCTGGTGTTTCATAAAATTGGACTGTCATGAAAATCATCCTTTCATGGTGTGTTTTTTTCTATTATAGCAAATAAGCGGTCTAGCTAATAAAATCTCGCAAAAACTGTTAAAATAAATGGAAATAAGAAAATGACCGATAAGGAGATTATGATATGACAATCAACTTGAAAAAAGGGGACCAAATGCACGGATTTACGCTTGTGGATAGCCAATTTATTCAAGATGCTAATGCCCAAGTTCACACTTTCACCCATGAACAATCAGGGGGGCAAGTGATTTGGGTAGAAAACGATGATCAAAATCGTACTTTTGGGATAGGTTTTAAAACGCCACCGAAAGACTCAACCGGTGTAGCTCATATCGTGGAGCACTCAGTACTTTCTGGGTCACGTAAATATCCAGCTAAGGATCCGTTTATGACTATGTTGAAAACGTCTATGAATACATTCTTGAATGCTATGACTTTTTCAGATATGACCATTTATCCAGTTTCATCTATGAATGAGGAAGATTTCCATAATTTAACGGATGTTTATTTAGACGCCGTTTTCTTTCCCAAAATGATGACTGAGGAACACATTTTCCGTCAAGAAGGTTGGCATAAAGAATTATTCGATGTAGATGAACCAATCATTTATAATGGGGTAGTTTATAACGAAATGCGTGGGGCTTATTCTGATGCAGAACGCATTATTATGCAGGATGTAACAGCCAATATGCACCCTAATTCTACTTATGCCCATGAATCAGGTGGCTATCCTTATGATATTCCTAACTTGACCTTTGAAAACTTTAAACAATTCCATGCTGATCATTACCGTCCAGACAATGCTTTAGCCTATGTCTACGGGGATATTGATATTGACCGCACTTTGCGTCAGATTAACGGCGATTTCTTTAGTGAATTCTCAACAATTAATCATGAGAAAATTCAATTTGACTTGCCTAAAACAGCCGAAGGTCACCGCGAATATCAAGCCTTTTATAACGCGGATGAACGCAAAACGAGTGAACAAGATTCTTACTTGACCTACATGACCCATGTGGGTACATCAACAGATTTAACCGATAACTATGTGGCCAATATTTTAAGCGATGCCTTAATTGAAGCGGAAGCAGCCCCAATCCGTTTAGCCCTAATTGAAGCTGGTTTAGCAGAGGAAGTTGAAGCGATGGGTTCTGATGGCTACTATCTAGATTTTGGTTTAGTTTTAAAACAATTTAACCCAGAGAATAAGGACAAGGCTTTAGCAGTGATTAAAGCAACTTTAAATGACCTAGTAGCTAATGGCATCAACCGCGACCTTCTTGAAGGGGTTATCAATACTCGTGAATTTGCAGCCCGTCAAGCTGGTGGTGCGATGAAGGGGATTACTTATGAAATTCAAATGACTATGGCTTGGCGCTATGACATGTCCCCAACTGAAGTCTTGCATTTTTCAAAATACTTCGATGATTTAAGAGCGAAGTTGGACACAGACTTCTATGAAAGATGGATTCAAGACAACTTGTTGGATGCAGCTACTAGTCTAGTGGGTATTTACCAACCAAAAGCGGGCTTATTTAAAACGCAAGATGCGCAATTAACTGCCCAGTTAGCTGCAGAAAAAGCGGCTATGACTGACCAAGACATCCAAGCATTAATTGAGGAAAACCACGCATTGCGGAACTACCAAGATACACCGGACACAGAAGAAGCCCGTAAAACCTTACCAAAATTAGCTATTTCTGATGTACCACGGACAACAAAAGCGATTGCCGAAGAGGTATTGACTGGTCAACAAGGGGTGCCAGTCCTTTTCCATGAACAAGATGCTTCAGGGATTCGTTATGTACAGATGGCTTATCGGTTAGACCATATTACAGCAGAAGATTTACCATATGTGAACTATCTAGCGATTTTATTAGGGTTATTGGACACAGATAATTATGATTATCGTCAAATGGATATTGAAATGATGAAGGCGACTGCTGGGATTTCTATGCGACCTAAAGTCTTTATCCGTGAAGGTTCCAAAGATGATTATGTACCAGTGTTAGTGGCATCATTTGCGGCGATTGGTGACCATTCTGCTCGTGGTTTTGAACTGTTACAAGATACGATGACATTTACAGACTTTTCTGATAAGGCACGGATTTTAAATGTCTTACAACGGACGAAATTTAATATGAGTCAGTCGTATGAAGGGGCCGGTCACCGGGTGGCGATTTCTAGATTACGGTCTTTCTACTCGCAAGCGGCTAAGTATGAAGATGTGATTGCTGGTTTAACATTCTATGACCATATGACGGATTTAATTGAAAACTTCTCAACTAAGGCAGATGCTTTTATCGAGAAATTGAGAGAAGTGAATGGCAAAATATGGGATCCACGTATGTTGACAGTTAGTTTAACAGCTGACGGTGTAGATCAATCAGCCTTGCTTGATCAGGTCAACCACTTCATTGACCAAGCAAAACCAGCCGATAGTGTTGAACCTGTAAATGTCCAGTTTGACTTAGTCGGCAACCATTATCATGAGGCGATTCAAACCAACGGTAATGTACAATACGTATCGGTGGGGGGACCTGTGCCAGTTGAAGACTATAATGGCCGGTATGTCGTTTTTGCCAATATTTTATCGAAAGATTACTTACACGAAAATATTCGTGCTAAAGGTGGCGCTTATGGTGCTGGTTTAAGCCTGACTGCAGCGGGGGACGTGACCACTTATTCTTACCGTGACCCGAATGTGGATAAGACAGTAGCGGTATATCAAAACTTACCAGCCTTCTTAGAAAATCCAGGTTTAAGTCAAGATGATCTAGAACAATTAATTATTGGCTCTATGACTAGCTTCCACTATCCATTAACACCGGCTAGCGTGAACAATCTGATGGTGACACGCCACTTCAGAGGGATGACAAAAGATATGGTAGACGCACGCTTAAGCCAAGCCTTGGATACTAAAGTAGCTGATCTAATTGCCTTCAAAGCACAAATACAAACTGCGCTAGATGCAGATAATTTAGTCGTCTTTGGAAATAAGCAAAAAATTGAGGAATCTAAGCAAGTATTCAATCATAAACGTACGATTTAAGAAAAAGTAAAAGGCCGGGATACACTTCCCGGCCTCTTTGTGTCCAAATAGATAGTCTATTTAGAAAATATTATTTATTTTGTTTATTGTAGGCCTAAAGCCTCTCCAAATGTGAGGGCAATGAAAGCCAATAGTAATAAGACGCCACCGACTACCTTTAATCGGGCTTGTTGTGCAGCAGTCATCCCTTCAGGAGTTTGCCCCTTCCAGACAATATATACGTTTACTAAAATACATAAAATGGCGAAGATTGTTCCGACCAAATAACGGCTCATATAGGCTCCTTTAATTATAATTGCGATAATTTCACTTCGATTGTTGTTGTTACTGCTTGATTGTCGATACGACTAGTACCAGAAATCGTCCATTCAACTGCTCTAATTTCATTGGTGTAACGATCAGTCACAAGTTGGATTTGGTGGTTGGCATCATTATTGTAAGACTGACTTACAAAAGAGTTTAATAAGTTGGTTAATTGCACATTTTCACCAGAAAAACTAACGGTTTGATTATTTAAAGACCCAGTCCATTGTCCAATTGTATCTAGCGTCGTTAATAAACTGTGCATTTGATTTAGAGATAAGACATTTAAACGGTTCAGATGTGAATCATTCGTTAAACTTTGTTGCCATTCGCCGCCATTTTCCTTGTAAGCGGATTGGGCATTACTTGTTTCAACTTGTAAGATCGTATCATTATTACTAGAAGCAGTATTCTTTTTAATGAAAGTTCCAGAAAAGTTATCCGTATTTTCATAAGATAAGGTCGACATGACCGTTTCAGTATTTGCGGGTTCAGATGTGACCTGTTCGATTGTTGTGGATTGTTTGTAAGCAGTTGTTTCAGACAAAGTTTCGTTAACAGCATTGCCTAGTTCAGTAGAGGATTCACGCGCTTCAACGTGGTTACCAACTAGTAACATGATGCATGCTAATAAAACCCATTTCAATAGTTTTCGCATTTTAGGCATCCTTTATATCTATATTTTAAGTATTTCGAAGATCGGGAATGTTTATAGCGATATACGCCAATGGTGATTTCACCTAATATTTTTATTCTATCGGACTTCTGTGAAGATTTAAAGACCAAATGCCTAAAATATTACATTAATTTATATTGATTTCACAACTTTGGAAGGGGTCACAGATTTTTGAAAAATACTTGCAGTATTTTGCTGGCTTATGACGTATAAACTAGTAAAAGATTAAAAATATTAATGTGGTAGCTTGCAAGGCCTAAAATTATCTCATTGAAGAAACTTTCGGTATAATAACTGTAATGTGATATTGAATCTAATCAATCCACAAAGCAAGAAAGTGAAATAGAGTCGTGAAAAAATAGGGATAGACATTAAGATTAGGCGAAAGCGGGGGCTAACGATATGGTGATGAACGGTGTATTAATGCAATATTTTGAGTGGGACTTACCCGATGATGGTAGTTTATGGAAAAAGTTAGCGGAAGATGCAGCACACTTGGCATCAATCGGGATTTCTCATGTGTGGATGCCACCAGCAACTAAAGGTCAATCGAGTAATGACGTTGGTTACGGCGCTTACGACTTATTTGATATTGGGGAATTCGATCAAAAAGGGACGGTTCGTACCAAATACGGGACTCGAGCAGAATACCAAGCGGCAATTGATGCCTTACATGAACAGGACATTTGGGTGTTAGCGGATGCTGTTTTAAACCATAAGGGTGGGGCTGATGAAACAGAAGTATTCCAAGCCTACCCAATGAACCCAACAAATCGGCAAGAAAAGCTTGGTGAAGCGCGCGATATTGAAGGGTGGACTAAGTTTACTTTTCCAGGTCGAAATGGTGAGTATTCAGACTTTATTTGGGATTTTAACTGCTTCTCTGGGACTGACTTTGACCAACGAACAGGTGAAAGTGGTATCTTTATGATTAAAGGTGAGCATAAAGGGTGGGCAGATAATGAAGAAGTGGACGGTGAGCACGGTAACTTCGACTACTTAATGTTTTCGGATATTGATTATGATAATCCCTATGTTCAAGAAGAAGTCTTAAAATGGGCACGTTGGTACTTAGATTCTTTTAATTTAAATGGTTTTAGAATGGATGCCTTAAAACATATCGATTTTGCCTTTATTGACCAGTTAATATCTGCTTTACGAGAAAGTAATCCAGATATTTATGTTATAGGAGAGTACTGGCAAAGTAATACTGGTGTGCTTTTCGATTATTTAGCGGAAACGGATTATCAAATCGATCTATTTGATGTGGCCTTACATCAACGCTTTAAACAAGCAGCTACTTCTTTGGATCAATTTGATATGGGTTCACTTCTTGAGGGTTCACTCTTGAAAGATCGACCGGATTTAGCTGTCTCCTTTGTTGATAATCATGACTCTCAGCCAGGGCAAGCCCTTGAGTCTTGGGTAGATGAATGGTTTAAACCGATTGCTTATGGCTTGATTCTCTTGCATCAATCAGGTTTACCGACTATTTTCTACGGCGATTATTATGGTATCGAAAGTATCCAGTATAAAGGCTTCCAAGAGACCTTAGATAAGCTTTTAGCTTTGAGGCGGGAAAATGCTTATGGTGATCAACATGATTATTTTGACCATAAAAATTGTATCGGTTATACCCGGACTGGCGATGATGAACATCCAAACGGACTCGCTTTTATCGCAACCAATGGTGACCAAGCGAAGAAGCGTATGTATGTAGGAGAACTCCACGCAGGAGAAGAGTGGATAGACGCAATGGGTGAAGTTGAAGGATCGGTAACCATTGAAGCGGATGGTACGGGTGTATTTAAAGTACATGCTGGGTCAATGTCCGTTTGGGTCAACAAGTGTGACGGTGATCATATTGACGGTGAAGCAGATGAAGATTTTGAAGATACAAGCGCTCTTGAAGAAATAGTTGAACCAGATGCTGAAGTGGGTGCCATTAACCAAAGTGAGTAAATTACACTGGGTCTCCAGGGTCTTACGTTTAGAAATTTGCTAATCAATGGTACAATAAGTCAGTAAAACTCAAGTATGCGTAGTAAAGGATGGAATTTGTTTATGACAGTAGAAAATACACGAGGATTTGAGAAAATATCGGCCTATGCCAATGATGAGGCAATTACATTGCCAAGACGTTCAACAACCCTATCGGCTGGCTATGATATCGCAGCGGCTGAAGATATCATTGTACCGGCAATGTGGAAGACTGGTGTAAAGCATGTCCTAAAAGACTTCGCGCATTTAAATGTGGCAGGCGAAGTGGACGAAAGTGCTATCAAACCAGTATTAGTGCCGACTGGTTTAAAAGCTTATATGGGCGAGAATGAATACTTACAATTAACTTGCCGGTCTTCAAATCCGCTTAAACGAGGTCTTTCCTTACCTAATGGTGTAGGTATTGTTGACGCAGATTACTATAATAATGAAAATAATGAAGGCCATTTATTTGTGCAATTAGTAAACTTTGGTTTGCGTGACGTTCAAATTAAAAAAGGTGAGCGTATTGCGCAAGGGATTTTCCTTTCTTTCTTAACGACTGCTGATGACCAGCCAAGTGACCAAGTGCGTGCAGGTGGTTTTGGCTCTTCTGGTCAATAATAGCAATTGATATTTTTCAAATTAATAGAAAGGAGTGAAGTCCAAGATGGCTAAGAAACCGACAACGAGATATGTATGTCAGGCTTGTGGTTATGAGAGTGTTCAGTTCTATGGCAAGTGTCCGAATTGTGGGGCATGGAACCAAATGGAAGAGGAGCGCTTGTATGGTAAGACTATTGCTCATCCTGAAACACGTGCTGGACAAGCCAGCTCAATCCGGATGAAACCAAAAAAATTAGCGACGGTTAAAGGTGAAGAAACGCCGCGCATCCAAACCCAATTAGGTGAATTAAACCGCGTCTTAGGTGGCGGTGTGGTGCAAGGTTCCTTGGTTTTAATTGGTGGTGACCCAGGGATTGGGAAATCCACTTTAATGCTACAGGTATCAGCTGAACTGCATCAGAGCGCTGGGCCAGTTTTATATGTGTCGGGAGAGGAATCGATGCATCAAATTAAACTACGAGCGGACCGATTAGGATTTGAAGGGGCAGATTTCTACGTTTATGCAGAAACTGATATGGCAGCTATTCAAGATGCTATTTATGACTTACAACCACGCTTTGTAGTGATTGACTCTATTCAAACGATGACCCACGAAGATGCGACATCAACGGCAGGATCAGTTGGACAAGTCCGTCAAACGACAGCAGAGCTAATGAAATTAGCGAAGTCACAAAATATTGGTATTTTCATCGTTGGACATGTGACGAAAGAAGGAAATATTGCTGGACCGCGTATTTTAGAACACATGGTGGATACTGTACTGTATTTTGAAGGTGAGAAGCATGATACTTTCAGGATTTTACGAGCAGTGAAGAACCGGTTTGGGTCAACCAATGAAATAGGTGTCTTTGATATGCAGCAAGATGGTTTACATGAAGTCGCTAATCCTTCCGAACTCTTCTTAGAAGAAAGGTTAGCGGGTGCTAATGGATCGGCGGTTGTTGCTTCGATGGAGGGCACACGACCGATTTTAACGGAGATTCAAGCGCTACTTACACCGACCTCATTTGGGAATGCCCGTAGAACGGCTTCTGGATTAGATTATTCACGGGTATCACTCATTATGGCTGTGCTTGAGAAGAGAGCTGGTTTAATGCTTCAAAATCAAGATGCCTACCTCAAATCAACTGGTGGGGTCCGTTTAGACGAACCGGCTATTGACCTGGCCATTGCAGTAGCTGTGGCTTCTTCATACCGAGAAAAAGAAACGAAACCAACTGATTGCTTCGTTGGAGAAATTGGGTTGACTGGTGAAATTAGACGGGTAACAAGAATTGCGGAACGTGTTCAAGAAGCTGAAAAATTAGGCTTTGAACGCATTTTTATCCCTAAAAATGCGTTATCCGGTTTAACTGGTAAACAAAAAATACAAGTAGTTGGTGTAACGACTGTAAGAGAAGTATTAAATATGATTTTTACAAAATAAATACTAGAGAGTTTGGATTGAATGGTAGCCAAGCTCTCTTTTTATCTCAAATAAGCGCTATATGTAAATTTCAGGTTAAGATTATGCATACTAGACTAAATTTTAAGTAAGTTTATTGTGTAAATGTAAACAAAAAGATATACTATAAAAGCGGTAGTATAATAAAGAAACCGCTTTAATTTTTATAGAAAAGGAGGTGAATAATATGAATGAAAGATTTTGGAAAATATTATCTCACGTGCTCATAGTAATATTAGGATCTTCAATAGGTTATTATGTATTACCTTTACTTTGGGACATGGTCAATATCAATATTAGCTTTTTCTATCATCCATTGTTTAACATCGTACTTGGTGCAATTATTCTTTTTCTTATTTACGGATTAACACAGCCTTTATTGATGCGTTTTATTCGCGATATCGAACGTGACATGCGTCAGTTATCGATCGAAAAGGTTTTAGTTTCTGCAGTAGGTGTTATTATTGGACTAGTTTTAGCTTGGTTAATCAACATTCCTTTAGTGGCGATTGGTTGGCCATTCATTTCAAATATCTTACCCATTGTCTTAACGATTGTTTTAGGGGTGTTAGGTTTTTATCTTTTCTCTAATAAGAGTGCTGAGATTATGGAGATGCTTACCCGTATTCCGCAAGTGAGACGTAGTGAAGCAACGGATACGACTATTACTGAAGACACACAGTCAGATAAGGAAGTATATGAAAGTGACTTATCCACTCACTCAGAAGGCCATGATATGTATACGGATGCCTTACTATCACTTAGACAAGCTGCGGATGAGGCTTACCAGCCCTATAAGATTTTAGATACATCAGTGATTATTGATGGGCGGATTTTAGATGTCCTAAAAGCAGGCTTTATCGAAGGTGTGATCGTAGTCCCCAGTTTTGTCTTGAAAGAATTACAATACATTGCGGACCAAGCAGATTCATTAAAACGGGTTCGTGGTCGTCGTGGTTTGGATATTTTAAATCAAATTCAAGACTTAGATGATGTGGTTGTAGATTTCTATGCCGGAGACTTCGATGATGAATCAGAAGTAGACTTAAAATTATTGCGTCTAGCTAAGTTAGTCGATGGTGTTGTGGTAACAAATGATTATAACTTGAATAAAGTGAGTCAATTTCACAAGATTAAAGTATTAAACATTAATGAGTTAGCGAATGCATTGAAATCTGTTGTGATTCCTGGGGAGACGATTTCCGTACATATCGTAAAAGCTGGTACAGAGCGTCAACAAGGCGTAGCCTACATGGACGACGGTACAATGATTGTCGTTGAAGAAGGCAAACATCATATTGATGAGACCCTTTCAGTAGAGATTACTTCAGCGATTCAAACCAATGCAGGACGCATGGTCTTTGCCAAAATAGCTGACTAGATATATAATTATACTGATGGAAAATTAGGTTGGTATGTTTACCAGCCTATTTTGATTGAAAAGCTTAAGATAAAAGGAGAAATCAACATGTCAGATAAAGTACGCGTACGCTATGCGCCAAGTCCAACTGGCCATTTACATATTGGGAATGCTCGTACCGCCTTGTTTAATTATTTATTCGCTCGTCACAACGACGGGGAATTTATTATTCGTATTGAAGATACTGATACTAAACGAAATCTTGAAGATGGAGAAAGATCTCAACTTGAAAACCTACATTGGTTGGGTATTGAGTGGGATGAAGGACCAGATAAGCCAGGTGAATTTGGCCCTTACCGTCAATCTGAACGTAAAGATATCTATGACCGTTACCTAACAGAATTATTAGACAAGGGTTTAGCTTACTATGCATTTGATACACCTGAGGAAATCGAAGCAGAACATGAAGCGCAAGTCGCAAATGGTGAAACACCGCGTTACATTGGTAAATGGCGCGACAAATCACAGGAAGAAATCGATGCAGCACGTGCAGAAGGCCGCCCAGAAACCATCCGTTTCCGTGTACCTGACAACACAACATATACCTTTGATGACATGGTAAAAGGGGAAATCTCTTTCGAATCAGCAGCTATTTCAGGTGACTTTGTTATCCGTAAACAAGATGGTATGCCTACATATAACTTCGCCGTTGTAGTGGATGACCATTTGATGGAAATTACACATGTATTGCGTGGGGATGACCATATTGCGAATACACCAAAACAATTAATGATTTATGATGCCTTAGGATTCGACCGCCCGACATTCGGTCACATGACTTTAATCGTAAATGCTGAAACAGGTAAAAAATTATCTAAACGTGATGGGTCAATTTTACAATTTATTGAACAATACCGTGACTTGGGGAACCTACCTGACGCAATGTTTAATTTTATCACTTTATTAGGTTGGTCTCCAAAAGGCGAAGAAGAAATCTTCTCACAGGATGAATTGATTGAGATCTTTGATACAGACCGTCTAAGTAAGTCACCAGCAGCCTTTGACAACAAAAAGCTAGAATGGATCAATAACCGTTACATGAAAGCAGCAGATGCTGAAGACGTAGCGAAATTAGCGATTGATCACCTACAAAGAGCAGGACGTGTATCTGAAACATCAACAGCAGAAGAACGTGAATGGACTGAAAAATTGGTTTCATTATATAAAGATGAAATGTCATATGCAGCTGAAATCGTTGAATTATCAGATATGTTCTTCCAAGATGAATTACATATTGCAGATGATGCGAAAGCAGTATTAGCTGGTGAAGGTGTAGCGGATGTATTAAAAGCCTTCCAAGCGAAATTAGCTGAAATTCCAGCTGATGACTTCAAAGAAGAAAATATTATGGCAGCAATTAAAGCTGTTCAAAAAGAAACTGGCGTAAAAGGTAAAAACTTATATATGCCAATCCGTGTAGCCACTTCAGGTGAACAACACGGACCTTCAATTGGTTTAACAATTGAAGTGTTGGGTAAAGAAAAAGTAGCCCACCACTTAGACCAAGCTCTAGCAAGTCTATAATCAAATATTTAATCTTTCCTATCTAAGCGTAAGCTTGGATAGTTTTTTTTATTTTAACGGTATAAAAAGATATGCATAACTTAATAGTTAACAAAACGTTATCAGTAAATACAAAATTCGCTTACCTTTCATCTAAATTTATCAATGTATTTTTGTGCAAAAAATATAAAACGTTTAAAAGCTACTAATCTAATCATCTTCTATAAAAATAGGAAGATACAATTTGTTATTTCTTTTATGAAACTTGTAAGTAACGATTGATAATAGTTCATCTCCACCCCTATACTATGACTAGATTTAACACAATATATAGAGTAAAAAAATAAATTAACCACAATTTATTGTGTTGTTTTAATAAAAAGCGAGGAGTAATAACCATGACAATCACAGTTTATGCAAAGAGTGGCTGCCCACAATGTGTATTTGCCAAGAAATACCTTGAAGCTAAAGAGATTCCATTTGAAGAGAAACGCGTAGATCTAGAGTCTGTGTATCTAGATGAAGTAAAAGAATTAGGTTATTTGTCTTTACCAGTAATTGCAGACTCAAGAGGAAACCATTTCAATGGTTATGTAACTGAAAAGATGGAAGCTTTGGTGGCAGCATGGCAAGCATAGTTTATTATTCATTAACGGGTCAAACTAGACGTTTTATTCATAAGGTTCAAGGATTTGATACTTATGAGATTTCATCCGCAATAGCACCAGTGACAATGACTGAGCCGTTTATTATGGTGATCCCATCATATGAAAGTCATGTGTATGGTGACGTGATTGAAACAGCTGAAGAATTTTTAGAATGGGCAGATAATGCTAGTTTATGCAAGGGCTTTTTTGGTGGGGGCAACCGCAATTTTGCCCAATTATTCTGTGTAACAGTAAAGGAATTATCTGCTGAGTTCGATATTCCTGTCTTACATGGATTTGAATTCCAAGGGTCTGCTTATGACGTGGCTAAGTTAACAGAGGAGTTAGAGAAAATTGACAGATACCAAGAAATTAGAAATTGAAAATACGAAAGACATTACTTACTTTAAGCTTAATAATATGGTAAATATCCCAACTGCTGACAAAAAAATCCAGTTAAATAAAGACCGTGAAGCGGTTAGGGCTTATTTCTTAGAATATGTGAACCCAAATACGGTTTTCTTCCATACATTAGAAGAAAAATTACAGTATTTAGTAGACAACGATTATATTGAAGAAGGTTTCTTAAATAAGTATTCTTTCGGTTTCATCCAATCCTTGTTTGATCATTTGTATAGCCATAAATTCCGTTTCAAGAGCTTTATGGGTGCTTATAAGTTTTACACGCAATATGCCTTAAAAACCAATGACAACAAACGATTTTTAGAAAGATATGAAGACCGAATTGCTTTTACTGCTTTGTATTTAGCAGATGGCGATGAAGATTTAGCTTGGCATATTGCTGAAGAGCACATTGAACACCGTCTACAAATGGCTACACCTACCTTCTTAAACGCAGGTAAGAAGCGTCGCGGTGAGATGGTTTCTTGTTTCTTAATTGATGTCCAAGATAATATGGAGTCAATTGGACGAGCAGTGAATTCCTCTCTACAACTCTCTAAACGTGGTGGTGGTGTAGGTGTAAATTTGAGTAACCTTCGTGAGGCCGGCGCCGCAATTAAGGGTATTGAAAATGCTGGTTCAGGTGTTGTGCCAGTAATGAAACTGTTAGAAGATGCCTTTTCTTATGCTAACCAATTGGGTCAACGAAATGGTGCTGGGGTTGTTTATTTAAATGCCTTTCACCCGGATGTCTATGAATTCCTATCTACCAAAAAAGAAAATGCAGATGAGAAAATTCGTGTGAAGACCCTGTCTTTAGGACTGGTTGTGCCGGATAAATATTACGAACTATTGAAAACAAATGAACCCATGTACTTGTTTAGTCCATATGACGTGGAAAGAATCTACGGCGAGCCATTTGGTTACGTGGATATCACTGAACACTACGAGGATATGGTCGCCAACAAAGAAATCAAGAAATATAAAATCAATGCCCGGGAACTAGAACAAGAGATTTCTCGTCTACAACAAGAATCTGGCTATCCATATATCATGAATGTGGATACAGCGAATAAGGAAAACCCGGTTAACGGGAGAATTACTATGTCTAACTTATGTTCTGAAATCATGCAAGTACAAAAGCCATCTATTCTAAATGAAGACTTAACTTATAAAGAAGTTGGTATGGATATTTCTTGTAACTTAGCTTCAACCAATATCACTGAAATGTTAAAAGCGCATAACTTTGAGCAAGCTGTGGATACCGCCGTACGTGCTTTAACTGCTGTTTCTGATATGACATCAATCAAAGCTGTACCAAGTGTTGAACGTGGTAACGCAGCCTATAACGCTATCGGATTGGGCGCGATGGGATTACATACAGCGCTTGCTACCAATCAAATTCATTATGGGTCAGCTGAAGCACTAGAGTTAACGGATGCTTACTTTATGGCATTACGTTATTACGCTTTGAAAACCTCAAACCAAATGGCAAAAGAGCGTGGAGAAAGCTTCTTTGAATTTGACCAATCAGCTTATGCCGATGGTTCTTACATTCGTGAGCGTTACATTGACAACCAAAAACCGTTCGTCTTCAAATCTGAGAAGGTAGCTAAATTATTCGAACATATCCACATCCCAACACCGGATGATTGGGCGGCATTAAACCAAGCAATCATGGCGGATGGACTATATAATGCTTACCTATTAACAGTTGCACCAACAGGGTCGATTTCATACATCAATGAAGCATCGTCATCCATTCATCCAATTGTGCATTTAATTGAAAACCGTCAAGAAACAAATATTGGTTCAATGTTCTATCCAGCACCATACTTGGATAATGATACGATCGAATATTACAAATCTGCTTACGAAACGGATATGCGTCAAGTCATCGATACGTATGCAACAGCACAAAAACATATTGATCAAGGGATGTCCTTGACCTTGTTTATGCAATCCACTATCCCACAAGGTTTATATGAATGGAAGAATGGGAATACGGACAAGATGACTACCCGTGACCTTAACCGCTTGCGTAATTATGCTTGGTCACAAGGCATTAAATCGATTTACTATGTGCGGACTTATACAAATGACTTCGATAAAGAAATTGGCGTAAACCAATGTGAATCATGTGTGATTTAACACGTAAACGAGAGGAAAATGAGTAATGACACAAAAAGATAAAAAATACTTTAACCAAATTTTGGGTGGAGAACCAACAAATGATCATGTTTTATACTATAAATCAATTGATTGGAACCGCGTAGAAGATGCGATTGATAAGTCAACTTGGGAAAAATTGACCTCGCAATTTTGGTTGGATACACGTATTCCGGTATCTAATGACCGTGATGATTGGCGGATCTTAACGGACGAAGAGCGTGATGTAGTTAACAAAGCCTTTGCTGGTTTAACAGCTTTAGATACTTTACAGTCTGAAGAAGGGGCAAACGTGATGCGTGATGCTGTTCGGACACAGCACGAAGAAGCTGTATTGAATAATATCCTATTTATGGAGTCAGTGCATGCTAAATCTTATTCAACAATTTTTATATCATTGAATACGACTCGTGAAATTGATGAGATTTTCGAATGGGCTAACAATAACGAATATCTTCAATACAAGGCGCGCCGCATCAACGAAATTTACCAAAACGGAACTGGACTACAACAGAAAATCGCTAGCGTATTCCTAGAAACTTACTTATTCTACTCTGGATTTTATGCGCCACTTTGGTATTTAGGTAATAATAAACTAGAGAATGTTGCTGAAATTATCAAGTTGATTATTCGTGACGAATCTGTTCACGGTACTTACCTAGGTTATAAATTCCAATTAGGCTACAACCAACTTTCAACAGATGAACAAAATGAATTAAAAGACTGGATGTACGCACTGCTATTTGACCTAATGGAAAATGAAGAGAAATATACCGAGGAAATCTATACACAAGTAGGTTGGACGAAAGATGTCAAGACCTTTGTGCACTATAATGCCAATAAAGCTTTACAAAATTTAGGATTTGAACCTTTCTATCCAGATGGTACAGCAGAAAATGTTAACCCAATTGTGATGAATGGGATCTCAACAGATTCAAGTAACCATGACTTCTTCTCCCAAGTAGGCAATTCATACTTAATGGGTGAATCAGAAGCGATGGAAGAGGACGACTACGATTTCTAATATCATTTTCACTAAAAAACTGGCGCACAAGCCAGTTTTTTTTGGTGAAATAAAGTATTTATTCAGACAAACCGGCATCCATTAGAAATTGGTCGTAGGTTCACCGAACAATGCCTTGCAATTGAAATATATTGTTCGTACAATGGAAGTAACAAAAATAAAGGGGCTATTTATTATGAACTACTTACAAAAGCGTATTTTAAAAGACGGTCAAGTCATCGATGAAAAGATTTTAAAAATTGACTCATTCCTAAACCATCAAATTGATCCAAAAGTTATGCATGAAATCCAAAGCGATTTCTTTGATTACTTTAAATCACGTGAAATCACAAAAGTATTAACAATCGAAGCAAGTGGTATTGCACCTGCAATCATGGTAGCTGCACACTTCCAAGTACCGATGTTATTTGCGAAAAAATCTGAACCATCAACACTTGCTGGACAAGATAAATTCTCAACATTAGTACATTCATTTACGAAGAATAAAACAAGCGAAATTATCATCTCAAAAGAATACTTAAATGAACATGATAAAGTATTAATCATTGACGACTTCTTAGCGAATGGTGAAGCGAGTCTAGGATTAATTGATTTAGTGAAACAAGCTGGTGCTGAAGTTGTTGGTGTGGGTATTTGTGTAGAGAAATCATTCCAACCAGGACGTCAACGCTTAATTGATGCGGGAGTAGATGTTCACTCAGTATGCCGTATTGCTTCATTAGCAGGCAATAAAGTAGCCTTTGTAGATGAAAAAGATGAAAAGTTAGCATAAGCGGGTGGCCAATTTGAAGAATATGAATTTTAAAGATGTCTTCTCTGCTAAAACTACATTTCTCTCACTACAACATTTACTAGCTATGTATGCCGGTGCCATTGTGGTACCGTTAATTATCTCAAGTTCTCTAAACTTCACAACCCAACAGACCTTATACATTGTATCGGCAGATATTGTTATCTCAGGAATCGCCACATTCCTACAACTCTACCGGGGTAAATTTATCGGTATGGGCTTACCAGTTGTAATGGCTTGTTCTTTTACAGCTATTGGGCCAATGGTTCAAGTGGGGGGTCAATATGGTTTAGGCACCATGTTCGGTTCAGTACTAGTAGCTGGCTTAGTTATCTTATTACTAGCGCCGATCTTTGCTAAACTATCCCACCTATTTCCGCCGCTAGTGACAGGGACTATTGTGACCCTAATTGGTGCGACCTTGATTCCTGTTGCAATTAATAATCTAGCAGGTGGTGAGGGTAGTGCAGACTATGGGGATATCGATAATTTAATCTTGGGATTAATGACGTTCTTAATCATCCTTTTACTGTACCGTTTTACTAAAGGCTTTCTGCAATCTATCTCTATTTTAATTGGGTTAGTTGCTGGTATGGTGATTGCCATCTTTATGGGCAAAATGGACATGCAGCCCATTTTAGAGGCGTCTTGGGTACAACTACCGATGCCTTTTGCCATTGCGTCACCATCATTTAATCCAGCGGCGATTTTATCGCTAACAGTGGTTGGGATTATATCTATGATTGAAGTAACAGGTATCAACTATGCGCTAGCTGGGATGTACGATAAAGACATCGATGAAGCAGATCTTCGTCGATCATACTTATCAGTGGGTATTGGCTATTTACTTGCGGGTATCTTCAATACATCACCACAAACAGCCTTCTCACAAAATGTCGGCGTAGTACAAATGTCAGGAGAAAAAAGGAAATCTATTTTCGTTAACTTGATTATCTTAATGCTACTATGTGGTTTGATTCCCAAAATTGGCGCTATTGCGACTTCTGTACCGTCAGCTGTATTAGGTGGTGCAATGATTTTCTTATTTGGTAATGTCTTATCATATGGTATCAGCGTATTAGGTGCTCAAGACTTAGCAGATAATCGTAACCAATTAATTATTGGTGCTGCAATTACAATTGGATTAGGTGTAGCTATTGCACCTGAAGCCTTTGCACAGTTACCAGAATGGATTTCTTGGCTAACTTCTTCAGGAATCGTAGCTGGTGGTGTAACAGTTGTCTTATTAAACGCCTTCTTCCATGGTATAAAGAAATAAATCACTTTAACAATATCTCGTTTAAATAAATGAATCCCCCTTGCATATAGTTATGCTAGCTAAATGCAGGGGGATTTTTATGGTTTTCATGTTTGCAATTTTAGTCATAAAGATTGAATTATTGCGTAGAAAACGGACTAATACTATTGACTAAGCATTAAAAGCCATATATGATAGCCTAATTGTAGTGGTTCATAAATGATATAAGAGAGGTTTATCTATGTTTAAGAAAATAAATAAAGTACCAGCGGGGATGTTTTTGATTCCGATGGTAGTGTCATTAATATTAGTGTCTATCTTTCCTAATATGTATGATGTAATCGGTGGTACATCGCAACAAACATTTCAAATGGGTACCAACGTTGTGATTGGGTTATTGGTCTTTTCAGCAGGGACAAGTTTGGATTTAAAACAAATTGTGCCCTTACTAAAACGTCATTTACCAATGATTCTATTTAAGTTAGTGATTTCAACAATCTATATTTTAGTTTTTTACTGGTTATTTGGTTTAGATGGCATTTTTGGCATTAACCTATTGGCTTTTGCTTGTGTGATCTATTCTTTAAACCCAGCCGTAGCACTAGCTATCCATTCAAGTTATGGGGATAAACAATTTGGTGCGGTATACGGTATCATGGGCTTAATAGGGATGCCATTTGCGCCATTAATTTTACTAAGTATTTTAACAGCTGATGGTGGGGCAGCTGGGATCGACTGGCAACCTATTATCTCAATTTTTATTCCTTTATTAGTTGGTATTATTTTAGGTAACCTAGACAAAGATTTTACCGACTTCTTCGTTCCAATGATTGGGCGCTTACTACCTTTCTTAGGTTGGAACTTGGGTGCAGCGATGAACATTCAATCAGCTATTGCATCAGGTTTGCCAGGTATTTTGATGGCTGTAATCTTTATGGTTTTATTATTACCATTAATTCCATTTGACCGCTACATTATGAAACAAAATGCAGGGGTAGATGGTGCAGCTATTTGGAACGTGGCAGGTATGTCAGTAGCCAATCCCGCTAGTATCGCATCAGCCTTACCATTAGTCTTCGCGGACCAATCAACAAGCGCTACAGCGATTGTAATGATGGTATGTATCATTACTTCAATCATTTCACCGATTGTGGCACAAAAACTATATGTAAAAGCATACGGTGTAGAATCCATATAATACTTGTGAATACCTGTAGAAGAGTCATGCTTGCATGGCTCTTTTTTTGGTTTGTTGAAAGCATAAAATGTAAAAAGTCAACTTTAGATAAAACAGTCAGTTAAAGACAGGCTTATTGCAATGTATTTATGGGTTTTTATGCGATAATATAACATACGAGTGATCATTTTGCTGAAATCATCTATACCTATGATGACACAATATGATCTTGCGTACTTTTAAATGATCTACCTACATCTCATAACTTGGAAGGAGTTATCATGAACGATTTTTTATTAACGTTAATGGAACGTAAAGACCAATTATTCACTGCTACTTATGAACATATGGCTATTTCCTTACTTGCCTTGTTCATCGCCTGTGTGATTGCCATTCCTCTAGCTATTTGGTTGAATGACCACCGCAAATATGCAGAACCCGTATTACAGTTTGCTAGTATCTTACAAACGATTCCCTCATTGGCCTTGTTAGGTTTGTTAATTCCCTTAGTAGGGATAGGTTCAATACCAGCACTCATTGCCTTAGTTGTTTATGCCATTTTGCCTATCTTACAAAATACTTATACAGGTTTTGTAGAAATTGATCCAACTATTGAAGAAGCTGCGATTGCCTTTGGAATGCCTAGACGCCGTCGTCTCTTTAAGGTGGAATTACCGATTGCCATGCCGGTGGTGATATCAGGTATTCGGACCTCATTAGTATTAACTATCGGAACAGCGACCTTAGCGACTTTAATCGGTGCTGGTAGGCTTGGGTCTTTGATTATGTTAGGGATCGACCGAAATGATAGTAATTTAACGCTAATTGGTGCCATCGCATCATCTTTATTAGCGATTATCTTTGGGGCATTCATTAAATGGTTAGAAAATAAAAACATGAAAACCATTCTGATTAGCTTGTTGGTGCTATTTGTAGGGATTGGTGGACCTATCTTGGCAGAACGGTTGACTAGTCAAGTAACAAATGTCACCATCGCCGGTAAATTAGGGTCAGAACCAGAAATCCTCATTCATATGTATAAAGAAATCATTGAAGCAGATAATGACGATGTCAATGTGGATGTCAAAGCCAATTTTGGAAAAACAACCTTTCTCTTTTCTGCCTTAGATAATAATGAAATCGACATTTATCCAGAATTTTCAGGTACTGTTCTTGAAAGTCTAGTTGATGTAGATGAAGCTACTGATACAAGCGACTTTGACCAAGCAGACACCTATCAATTAGCGCGTGACTTATTAAAAGACCAGTATGATATGACTTTTCTAGAACCATTTTCATTTGAAAATACTTACGCATTAGCCGTGAAACGTGATTTTGCAGAGGAGAATGATCTAGAAACGATTTCAGATTTATTGAAAGTTGAAGATGATATCACAGCTGGCTTTACCTTAGAATTTATTGACCGTCAAGACGGCTATGCTGGTATTCAAGAATTATACGGGTTGACCTTCCCGTCAGTGAAAAGTCTTGAACCAGCGCTTAGATACAATGCAATCAATAACAATGAAGTCAATGTGATTGATGCCTATTCAACTGATAGCCAAATTTTAGAGTATGATTTGGTGACGCTTGAAGATGATTTAGGGCTATTCCCTGATTATCAAGGAGGTCCATTGATGAAAGCGGACTTTGCTGAAGACCATCCAGAAATTGTGGCATCATTAAACAAATTAAGTGGGTTAGTGACAGAAGATGAGATGATTCAAATGAACTATGCTGTAAACGTTGAAGGCAAAGAGCCTAGCCAAGTAGCCCATGATTTCTTAGTCGACAAAGGCTTAATAGGGGAGGATGCATAATGACCAGTATAATCGAATTTAAACATGTAGAGAAAGTTTATGGGGATAAACGCGTCATTGATGACTTGAACCTTACTATTCATGAAGGAGAATTTTTTGTCTTAGTGGGTCCTTCAGGTAGTGGGAAAACGACATCACTTAAAATGGTGAATGGCTTAACTAAACCAACAGGTGGAGATGTTTACTTTAAAGGACAAAAGATTAAAGATCATGATATTGAGAAAATGCGCTGGAATATGGGGTATGTCTTACAAAAGATTGCCCTTTTCCCAACAATGAATGTGAGTGAGAATATTGATGTTATTCCAGAAATGATTGGTTGGCCTAAAGAGAAACGTGCAGCTAGAATTGACGAACTACTTGATTTAGTTGGTTTAGATCCCGAAATTTACCGGAACCGACCAGTTGATGCTTTATCTGGTGGAGAGCAACAGCGGATTGGCATTCTACGTGCGATTGCTGCTGAACCAGATATTATTTTGATGGACGAACCCTTTTCAGCCTTAGATCCAATTTCCCGTAACCAGCTACAAGACCTTGTAGTCGATATTCATCAACGGTTGAAGACAACCATCTTATTTGTCACACATGATATGAATGAAGCCATTAAATTAGCTGACCGAATTGGGATTATGAACCAGGGTCGCTTAGTTCAAGTGGATACGGCTCAAGAAATTCTGACAAATCCAGAAAATCAGGTAGTGGCCTCCTTATTTAACCAAGAGAAAGAAGATGTCTTTGGCTTAAATATCTTCCGACCAGATATTCAACCACTTTTAGGAGACCATCCAGACTATCCTAAAATTGATATCGCCAGTCACCAAAAGGATTTATACGCCTTACTAGCAACTGATGAGGTGGTTGAAATCACGGAAAATGATAAGCGTTTAGGAACGCTGGATAGACAGGCTGTATTCGCTCGGCTAAAAAATCTATAAGGTGTTATGATATAAAGAAAATCAGAAAGGTGTGGTGGCATGTTTCAAACTCCAATTGATGACAAATTATCAATTAAAATTTTAGAAGAGCGTGATGCAGCAGCTTTGTACCAGTTAATTGACCATTCACGTGATTACCTAGGTGAATACTTACCTTGGGTGAAATTTATGAAAGCTGCGGAAGATGAATTACCTTTTATTAAAGAGGGGCTACAACAATTTGCCAATAAAGATGGTTTTCAATGTGGGATTTGGTATGAAGGCCAACTAGCTGGTGTACTTGGTTTGCATTATATTAAACACTTAAACAAGTCGACCTCAATAGGCTATTATTTAGGAGAAGAATTCCAAGGCTTAGGGATTATGACCAAGTCTGTAGCTTTTCTACTTGATTATCTCTTTAATGATTTAGCCTTAAACCGTGTAGAAATTCGAGCAGCGGTAACCAACCATAAAAGCCAAGCCATTCCAAAACGTCTAGGCTTTACTGAAGAAGGGATTCTTAGACAAGATGAACAACTAGATAGTGGACCATCAGACTCAGTGGTATTTTCTTTACTGAGAGATGAATACCTAGCGCAAAAAGAACCATCAATTAAATCATAAAAATACATAGCGATTGATAGTAATAACCTATCAAGGTTTATGGTAATCTAGTATCTCGATGAAATTGCAATTATGATTGGTTTTCCCTAAAATAAGTGAATGAGAATAATCATTTTGGAGGAATAACCATGAAGAAAATTTTACGTGCATTGAGCTTGGCACTAGTAGTTTTTGTATTAGCTGCTTGTGGTCAAAGTGAAGAAACAACAAAAGTGAAACTAGGTGTGGTTGGAGATAAAAACGACCAATGGGAATACCTACAAGAAGAATTGTTAGAAAAAGAAAATATTGAAATTGAATTGGTGAAATTTACCGACTACCGTCAACCAATCGTATCTCTAGATGATGGTTCGATTGATATGCACTCCGCTTTAACAGAAATCTATATGGATTCCATCAATGAAGAAGGTGGTTATTCAAATACCACGTTAGGTTATACCACTTTAAATCCAATGGGTGTCTTTTCTGAGAAAATCGATTCTCTAGATGAATTAAAAGACGGTGCTTTAGTGGCTATTCCGGATGATGTATCAAACGGATCACGTGCTTTATTACTACTACAAACAGCAGGTTTAATCGAACTAGATGAATCAAAAGGATTATTACCATCAACAAGTGACATTACTTCAAATCCCAAAAACTTACAATTTGAAGAAATGGCAGCCAACCAAACAGCGCGTGCTTTAACTGACGTGGATATCTCATTAATCAACAATGACATGGCAACAGACGCAGGTTATGTACCAACACAAGACGCTATTTACCTAGAACCAGTCGCAGAATCATCTAAACCATACTACAACGTCATCGCAGTCCAAGAAGACCAAACTGATAATGAAGTATACAAGACAATCCTTGAATACTATCAAACAGACGAAGTCGCAGCCATCATCGACGAAATGTCAGCAGGTTCATCCATTCCGGTATGGGAAGGCGCACCAGAACCAGGTAGTGCAAATTAATCTTGAAATAAAAAATAATTATTAAAATTAAAAACGTCTCCTAGGATAACTAGGAGGCGTTTTTCCATGTTTTAATATCGTCTGATAAAAACAACTATTGTATTATACTTACTTTTAGTGAAGTAAAAAGATCTTTTTTTACAAATAAGTTATGCATTATAATAAGAATTTGGACGAATTATAGTAGTATAAAATCATTTTTTTACTGATTTTTATTTATTTTTAAAAAGACAAAAAATAGGAATGTTATAATAGCAAGGTTTATAAAATTTTTTCATTAAAATATGATTAGATAAAAATGGCTTAATTTCCAATTAATAAACTTATAGGATATAAAAAGAACAAATTTGAAATGCAGCTAATAATTATTCAGGGTAAATATACATTATAAAGTATAATAAATTCTCATTTATTTCTATAATATTGTCAAATATGTTAGAATGATAAGGATTGAAGAGGAATAATTTCTCTCATTAAAATGCCATAATTCAAAAAATGGCGATTTGTATTTTTGAGCAAAATGTTTCTATAATGAGCCTATACGAAATAACTCGTGACTTGCATGCAAACGACTTATTCGTATCGCCTCGAATAGACCGTTTGCTTTATCGCTAAACAAACCAACGGACATAGGAAGGGCAAAATTATGTTAAAAATTTATAATACATTAACCAATCAGAAGGAAGAGTTTAAACCACTAGTGCCAGGAAATATTTCAATGTATGTATGTGGTCCTACTGTTTATAACTACATTCATATTGGGAATGCCCGGTCTACTGTTGCTTTTGATACGGTACGCCGCTATTTTGAGTATCGTGGCTTTGATGTGAAGTATGTGTCTAACTTTACAGATGTGGATGATAAGATTATTAACCGTGCGAATGAAGAAGGGTTAACCCCTGAACAAATTGCGGATAAGTATATTGAAGCATTCTATGAAGATACGGATGCTTTAAATGTGAAACGTGCTACTAAAAACCCACGTGTTGTGGAGAATATGGATGATATCATTCAATTTGTGGCGGATTTAGTGGATAAAGACTTTGCGTATGTAGTAGACGGTGATGTCTACTATAGAACGCGTAAATTTGAGAAATATGGTCAGCTATCTGATCAAAGTATCGATGATTTACGGGCAGGGGCATCTGAGCGATTGGAAGCAGATAGTCAATCGAAGAAAGAAGATGTTGTAGACTTTGCCTTATGGAAGGCGGCTAAACCTGGTGAGATCTCTTGGACTTCTCCTTGGGGTGAAGGTCGTCCGGGCTGGCATATTGAATGTTCTGTGATGGCAACGAAACTGTTAGGCGATACTTTAGATATCCATGCAGGTGGCCATGACTTAACTTTCCCGCACCATGAGAATGAGATTGCCCAATCTGAAGCACACACAGGTCATACCTTTGCTAATTATTGGATGCATAATGGGTTTGTGACAATGGGTGATGATGATGAGAAGATGTCTAAATCTTTAGGTAACTTTGTCTTAGCCCATGACTTAATCCAACAAGTCGATCCACAAGTGGTTCGCTTCTTCTTGGCATCAGCACATTACCGGTCGCCGTTAAGATTTAACGAAGAAAATATTCAAGATGCCACCAAAAACTTAAACAACTTGAAGACAGCTTATGCGAACTTAAACTACCGCTTTAAAGACGCTAAAGATAGCTTAGATAATGATGCGGACATCTTAGCGCAAATTAAGCATATAGAGAATGCATTTATTGAAGCGATGGATGATGATATTAATACGCCTAATGGTTTAACTGTGGTTTATCGTTTAATGCGTGATATGAATGTATATACAAACCAAAAAGAAGTATCAGTGCCAGTTCTTGAAGCTTTCAAAGAAACTTTTACAGCCCTGTTAACGATTTTTGGGGTCACTTTATCCGATGAACAAGAGTTGTTGGCGGATGATATTCAAGCTTTAATTGATGAACGTAATCAAGCGCGTGCTGATAAAAACTTTGCCCATGCGGATGAAATTCGTGATCAATTAAAAGCTGAGGGTATTATTCTTGATGATACTGCTCAAGGTACGCGCTGGAAGCGTGCGTAAGTTTAAGTGCAAACGAAAGTAATGAGAATCAATACAGAAATGAGTCAACTAAATGTCTGAAAAAGAGTCTTTATCAAAAAATGAAATCAAGCAACTAAGCGGCCTAACCTTGGCTTATTTGGGAGATGCTTCTTGGGAGGTTGTCGTGCGTGATCACTTGGTCAAAAGTGGCCTAACGAAACCAAAGGATTTACATAAAGCAGCTACTGAATTTGTCTCCGCAAGAGGACAAGCGCTATTAATAGAGGCGATGCAAGCTGAGGAAGGATTCCTTACTGAAGATGAAATCACCATCTTTAAACGAGGGCGTAACGCGAAAAGTCACTCAAGCGCTAAAAACGCAGATATTCATACTTATAGACTGGCAACTGGATTTGAAGCGTTGATGGGTTTTGCTTATTTAAATGATCAAGACCGCTTTAAAGACATTGCAACCTTCTGTATTCAACACATTCAACACGCACAAAAAGAGGAGTAAGCACATGGCTAGAAATAATCAAAGACAAAAAAACAGAGATAGACAACCCCGTAAAACCAATAATAAGGAAGCTTTAGAGCAATCTCCTGATTTTGTCTATGGCTTTCATGCCGCAATGGAAGTGCTAGAAAGCGATCATGACGTCAACAAAATCTTCTTACAAAATGGCTTAAATGAAAAGAATGCGCAAGCGATTTTAAAAGCTGCGAACAAACGAAATATCTTAGTGTCTAATGTACCAAAAGAAAAATTAGATACGCTTTCTGATGGCGGTAACCACCAAGGTGTTGTATTGGCTATTGCAGCATACAAATATGCAACATTAGAGGATATCTTTAAAAAAGCCGAAGCCGCTAACGAAGACCCTATTATTATGGTCCTAGATGGCATTGAAGATCCACATAACTTAGGTTCTATTTTAAGAACAGCTGATGCTTCAGGAGTTCATGGTGTCATTATTCAAAATCGCCGCGCTGTCGGGTTAACGCAAGTGGTTGCCAAGACTTCAACTGGTGCGATTGAACATGTGCCGGTTGTACGTGTAACCAATATTTCTAAAACCATTGATACTTTAAAAGAACGTGGCGTATGGGTATTTGGTACAGATATGAAAGGTCAATCCATGTGGCAAATGGATGCGACACTTCCAATTGCTGTTGTGATTGGTAATGAAGGGAAAGGCGTTTCACCAGGTGTGAAAAAACACCTTGACGGCATGATTACCATTCCAATGCGTGGTCACGTTCAAAGTTTAAATGCTAGTGTAGCAGCAGGATTATTAATGTATCAAATTTATCAAAGTCGTATGGGTAATAGCTAATTAGGGAATTGTTATCATAGTCAGTTAACGAAGAAAGGAGGGATGACATGGCACTAAAAAAAGAACGCTTAATCGTTGATGGGTACAACATGATTGGTTCATGGCCTTTACTTGTGAAATTGAAAAATCGAGATGAAATTGAGGCTGCAAGAGACTTATTGTTAGAGACCCTTTCTAACTATGTAGGCTATCACGATATCGAAACATGGGTAATTTTTGATGCCATGTTTGTTCCGGGTATTTCTAAAACTTATGATCAATTTAACCTACATGTCGTCTTTACTAGTGAAGGGCAAACTGCTGATTCATATATCGAAGAGATGATAGTAGATTTGGTGAGCCCCTTACATAATGTAACGGTTGCGACGAGTGATTTAGCTGAGCAGCGAATTGTTTTCCAAAAAGGTGCTTTAAGACAATCAGCACAAGAGTTATATAGAGATGTACAGAAAACCAATGTGGAAATTGCACATGGTAGTAATGATTATGAATACAATAAATATCAAAGATCCATACCATGGTCAGTCCATCAGCTAGATAAACTAAATGATTTTTATAAGCGTTTAATTGATAAGAAAAGTGAATAGCATGATTTGGTGTGTTTGGTCTTTTGGACTGCGCTTGGTTGATCTATATGGAGAGGATAAACTATGGCAAAGCGTAAACAAAGTAAAGACCAATCACAGGTATTGGACTTAGTGTTACAAGGCAAAAATAACCTTACTGAAGAAGTATTTGATGCATTATATCAAGAAGTTTTACCTACTTTATTTGCTAATCGTTGGCGTGTTCCAAAGTATATCTTGGAGAATGATGATTACTATCAAGAAGCTAGAATTTGTTTAGTTCAGGCGATTGAAACGTATCGATTAAATAGTAAAGCTACATTTACAACTTACTTTGCAAATGTTTTTAAGAATAGGTTATTGGATATTCGCCGGATGCATATGACAGATAAACGTATTGCGAATTTTAAGGTGGAACGTTCGCTGGACTTATTTGCAAATGAAGGTGAAGAAAATAGTATTGAAAACCGGTTACGGACGAAAGAGTTTCCACCCGAATATGTATATCTCTTCAATGAGACTATTACCAAGTATGAGGATAGTTTGTCTGCTATGGAGAAAACTGCCTATGATTATTTTAAACTAGGATTTTCTTATGAAGAGATGGAAAACTACACTGGTTATACTAGGAAACAGGTACATTCGTTAATTGCCAAGTGTAAGCGAAAATACCGCCAAATTTTATCTGAATATTTTGACGATTTATAATGTAGACGGTTCTTCTGCTTTTGAAAACCATGTATATTTTGATGATCAGGAAATGAATTGTTTTGAGGAGTTGGCTGATGACAGTGCAACTCCTTTTTGTTATTTATGGTATAATTAAAAGTGCAGGAAAAATAAATTGACATTGACCATCGACGTAAGTACTATGTACAATGAATCATAAATCGAGGAGCTTGTGAATTATGGCAACAAAGAAAGTAGCACTTGCTTGTACAGTATGTGGCTCTAGAAATTACACAACAAATAGTAATGCCAATAACCGTACAAAGCGTTTAGAAGTGAAGAAATTCTGTAGACACTGTAACCAACATACAATGCATAAAGAGACGAAATAGTCATACCTGACTAAAAGATGATAGAGGGCGAGGGAAGTAGATGCAATTTTTAAAAGATGTATGGCATGAAATGCGATTGACTACATGGCCAACTGGTGGCGAATTAGTACGTTACACTGGTATCGTACTATCAACAATTATCATGGTGGCCATTTTCCTGGGGATTATTGATACCTTATCGCAATGGGCCTTTGCGTGGTTTATCAACTTATAATAAAGCCATTAGAGCTATTAAAAAACTGCCGTTATAGTTAGGCAGTTTTTTGTTTGGATCAATTGAATGTGTGGATAAAAAAATAGGATTGATCACTTGAATTAAAAGGATCAATCCTATTGATTAAAATCAACATTAATATAGTAGTTGTGCTGCTAATATTACGGTAATTAAGCTGATGATAAAGCCTACGTTACTTAAAATGCAGGCATGAATAAAGCCGTGTTTGAAGTTCAAACCACTAACGGCATTAAAGGTAATCACAGCTCCTGATTGTGGGATAAAGGTTAAAGCACCACCGGCAATTACAGCGACTCTGTGCACAACCTCTGCTGGAATCCCCATTGAAACATAGGTTTCACCTAATTGTGTGATCACAGTACTAATAGCCCCAGTAGCCCCCATTACAGGTGATAATAATGCAGTAATAACCCCAAGACTCACAAGGGCTGGACCAGGCATACGTAGTAAAAAGTTTTTAACACTTTCAAACGCAGGCGCAGTTGTTAATACAGCACCGAAAGCTACAGCACTAGCGGCACCGAATGCTGAACCAACAGCCCCAGTAGCACCATCATTCAATACCCCAGTATGATCATCAATATAGCCATTAAATAACACGGCACATAGACAGATTGTCAGTGCTAGTGCAATTAAGATAATATTTTCCACTTTACTAAAGATGAAGATCACAGCAATTAGAATCACTAATGGCATGATGCTCAATGTAAAACCTGGTAGCTTTTTATGATCAGTCATTTCTTCTTCTTTAGCGGCTTGAATCTTAGATTCATCATTTTCAAGGTAAGAATAGAAGTTTTCATTTCGCTGAATACTACGATTAAGTACGAAGTGCATATACCAAGTACCGAAAATAAACATGGTTGCAAATCCTATGATACCTAATAAAGGCGCTGCCATTAGATTTGTTCCTAGAACAGTTGTTGGCACAGCGTTTTGTATAGAAGGTGTCCCAGGAAGCATAGACATGGTAAATGTACCAGCACCAAAGAATAGTGGTAAGGATACTAATGACCAGTTGATATCTAATTCTTTGAAGATAGGGCGTGCTAGTGGGATGAGTGTAAAGAAAACAACGAATAAACTAATACCACCGTAAGTTAGGATAGCACCAATAAGTGTTAACGCCATTAATACTTTAAAAGGGTTTTCAGTCCCAACACGCTTGAGTAAAGAGGCAGCAATTGATTTGGTTGCGCCACTTCGGTCCATATACTGTCCAAGGATAGCCCCAAGTAAAAAGATACCGAAATTTTTAATTAAGAAATTGGCTAGACCACTCATATATGAATTCTCGGGGCCAACTAAAGCCCCAAAGATATTCATTTGATTGGCTAAAATAATGATTAACGCACTCAGTGGTGCGGCAATAATCATCTTTAAACCTCTAAAGGATAAAGTAATCACTGCAATAATCGCAAGTAATAAACCTATTAAACCTAAAATATACATGCTTTCACCTCATTAATTTGCAGTTTCTGTAGCTGCTTGATGACCAGCTAAGCGTCCAAAAATAAAGATGTCAGCAAGTGCATTTCCGCCTAAACGATTTCCAGCGTGAATACCACCAGCCACTTCACCAGCAGCATATAACCCTTTTATCGTATGACCTTTAGTATCCATTACTTGGGTCTTACTGTTAATTTTTAATCCACCCATAGTGTGGTGAGTAGCAGGGCTACGTGGTGTAGCGTAGAATGGTGCAACCTCCACCTTATGGTTAAAGGATGATTTATGGAATTCTGGATCATAGCCTTCTTCAACGTATGAGTTGTATTTTTCAATAGTATCAACAAAAATTTCTGGATCGATATCTATTTGTTTCGCTAAATCTTCTAATGTATCTGCCTTAAAGCACGCTTTATTTTTAATATCATTTTCTAGTTTTTCATCTGTAGAATTGAAACGTGTTTTAGCAATTTCTGCATCAGAAATATTATAAATAACGCCACCTTGTTCAAATAAGGCATTCGCAAGTACGTCACGAGATGCGTATTCATCAACAAACCGTTTTCCTTCCTTGTTTACAAAAACAAAATCTGTTGGTGGGCAGTCGATACCGCTAAAGATATTTCCGGTGATTGGGTCTGCACTTGGCATTAATTGAACAAATTCCATACCTACTACGTCTGCATCAACCGATTGTCCCATTAAGATACCATCCCCAGTTAAGGCAGGAGAGTTTGTGGTTGGGATATTATCTGGTAGGCTTTTCCAGTAGTTGTCGTATTGTTTGATGAGTTTGATATTTGCACCGTAACCACCTGTTGCTAGTACAACACCTTTCTTCACACGAATACGAATAGGTTGTTTATCTTTACCCGTAGCATTGATGCCAATGATCTGACCATCTTCTATCATGAAAGAATCCGCCTTAGTTTCTGTGAGAACTTGACCATTATTCGCTTCTATATATTGTAGTAATGGATTAATAAATCCAAATCCTTCAGCTTCTTTCGGTTCACGTGCCCGTCGCCAAGTAGCTCCAACTGGTTCGGTTACATAAGATTCATCGAATTCGACACCTTTCTCTTTCAACCAGTTGATTGTTTCTACAGCGTGTTCGGCTAAATAATGAACAAGTTTAGCGTCTCCATAGATCTTGTTGCCATCTTTATCTTGGCGATAACCACCGAAGTAGGTTTGGATGGTATGCAAGTTTACAGAGTCAAATAAGTAGTTTTCACCTTTGTTCTCAATATCATCAAAGTATTGGTCAAGCTCAGCTTTCAATTCATTGAAATAACCCCGATACTCCTCAGGTAAATCGTTACTATCATATGCATATAGTTTTTTTAATGACTCTAATTCCCCTTTAATAGCTGGGAATTGTCGTTGCCATTCAGGGTCGGCTGCATTTATTTGTCCACCAGTACGGGTTGTATTACCACCAATAACTGGGAATTTTTCAAGTACTGCAACAGAAGCACCCTCATCTAAAGCTGCTGCTGCAGCTGCTAGACCAGCACCACCGGAACCAATAACAACTACATCCATATCCATCTCAATAGGTGATTTAGACTGATTTACTTGTGCGTTTTTAGGTCTTTTACGTAATAGGTTAGAATCAAAACCAGCTTGGTCAGCAGCATCTGCCACACCATCAATCACACCGTTAGATGTTAGGGATGCACCAGAGATAGTATCAACATTTAGTGTTTGTCCTTCGATAATTTCTTCTGGAATACGTTTAAACACTAAATCAGCAATACCTTCTGTTTCGCCACTTGAATCAATATCAATAGATTCAATTCTATTCTCTGAGAAACGAACAACCATTGGTAAATCACCGTTGTGTCCAACAGCAGTTACATGATATTCACCAGGCTTAAAGTTTAATTCTTCGGGAATACTTAAAATTGTGGCCACTTGTGTAAACCGCTTGAATTTTTTGAAGCAACTCTCTAAGAATTTAACAGTTCGTTCATCCTTAAGGTTATTATCTTCATCAAAAGCAGTGTGTGCTTGTCCTAATAAAAACTCACTACCAGGCATAACGATTGCATTTACACCGGGTGCATCAAGAATTTGACGTAGGTGCAGTTGTGAACGAGATGAACCTTGAACAGAATAAGATGCGCCCACAATCATGACGGGTTTATCTTCAAGTGGATGAATTTTAAAAGATAACCATTCGATAACACTTTTTAGTGCTGAAGGGATAGAGTGGTTATGTTCAGGTGTTCCAATAATGACCCCATCTGCATCTTGAATCTTTTGTGCTATATCTTGAATCGCAGGGTGATTTGTTTGGTCATCCGTTTCATTAAACATAGGTACTGTATCAATTTCGATTATTTCAATTTCATCTTCTGTAAAATGCTTTGCCATAAAATTTAAAAGTAAGCGATTGTAAGAAGTTTTAGCATTAGTACCAACAATACCGACAAATTTCATATATATAATTTCCTTTCTTAATCTATAATGTCCTTCCATGAAAATTCATGACGACGTAAAGTTTGATGGTCATGGGAAGCGATGAGTTGCTGATTAATTTTGACGAATTGTAAGAATTCAGTAAATAGTTCTTCTAATTCTGTCACTTTGTCTTCGTAAACGAGCTGTCCCTCTTCGTTGAAGGCATCACCAGAATGACTTAATAAGTACTCAGAACTTGGCATAATACGCGCTTTAATTTCTGGAGAGTCTAAAATTTGACGTAGATGTATTTGGGCTCTGGAAGAACCTAAGCTTCCTAATGAAGCACCAGTAATCATTACAGGCTTATTGATAAAAGGTTGGTATGAATAAGACATCCACTCTAATACAGATTTTAACTGTGCTGGAATAGAGTGGTCATATTCAGGCGTACTAATAATGACCCCATCAGATTCTTCAATCTTTTTAGCGAGTTGCGTTACAGCTTGCGGAGCCGGTGTATCTTTAGGCTCATTGAAAGCTGGTATATCAGCAATTTCTACTACTTCGATATTTGCTTGATCTGCAAAGTGTTTTGCTATAAATTGCAATAGTTTTCTATTTGTAGAACGGCTTGAATTGGTGCCTACAATAGCAATAAAATTCATCTAAATATGCCCCTTTATATTGATATAAATATTTTTTTTAGCTGCTAATATGCTGAAATATTAGGCGGGTCACTTTTATAAGCATCGCCAATCAATATCCATCATCTTAACAATAGTTTCATTATGTTCATCTAACTAATGAGAAATACAAAAGACCGTATCCCCCCTCAAGATAAAAACGTTTCCAACGAACGATTATAGGATAACGCTAAGTGACTTCATTCACAATATCAGTTTTTTGTTTAAAAAACATATTTATGAAATTAAATTTTATTAGGTAAAATTTGTATGCTTTATGATTGTTATATTGTAGGTAAAACGGCTATGTAATCGTGATAAATATTTTTTTAGACGTCATAGGAATTTGAAGTTTTATCATTTTTACTCATGTGATTTTAATCACTAAAACAAAATGTTAAGGATGGTTTAGGATAAAGAGGATCTTAAATTATGATTTTGCAATAAGAAAACTAGCGGATTATTATATATATGGATGGGTGGCTTATCTATTTTTAATGAAAAGTCGTTATGGCAGACGCTTACTTGTTGTGTTATAATGGGCCTCGAATAAAGCGAAGAGAAAACCTTTCATACGAGGAAGGTTTTTTAATTTGCCTTGAAGTTGATCAGTTATCAATGTATTAAGAAAAGGAGTATATCGATGGTACAAGAAATCGAAATTGGTAAAGAGTGGTATGTAATCCATACTTACGCAGGATATGAAAATAAAGTTAAACAAAACTTGGAAATGCGTATTACTTCAATGAACATGGAAGATTATATTTATCGCGTAATCGTACCTGAAGAAGAGCATGTGGAAAAAACCAAATCAGGTAAAGAGAAGATTGTTAAAGTTAAAAATTTCCCTGGCTATGTATTAGTTGAAATGATCATGTCAGATGAAGCATGGTTTGTTGTTCGTAATACGCCAGGTGTTACTGGTTTCTTAGGTTCTCATGGTCAAGGTTCAAAACCAACCCCTTTATTACCGGATGAAGTTCGTAACATCTTAGCTAGCCTTGGTGAAGGTGGCCGTAACCGTGATATTTCATTTGAAATTGATGAAGTAGTTAAGGTTATTGATGGTGCTTTTGATGGTATGGAAGGCCGCGTTCAAGAAATCGACGCAGAACACGGCAAGTTGAAACTTACTGTAGAAATGTTTGGACGTGAAACATTAGCAGAAGTAGACTACGACCAAGTAGATAAATTCTAAAACATTTAAAAAAGATGCGGATGACCATAGAAAATGATCAACCGCATCTTTTTATCTTGTATTCAATTCAAAATGATTCCTAGAGTCAAGAAGACGCATTTCTATTGTTGACTCTTTTCTATCATAACATACACATTAATCGTTTAAGTTTACTATGTTAGCATCTTCAGTATAGATAACACGTTCGCATAAGTTTGTGGCATAATCTGCGATACGTTCGATATCATGTAAGATTGCGATGATAGCTGAACCTGTTTTAACTGTTTCTGGTTGTTTCTCCATAATAACGAGCGCTTGGTCTACAAGTTCTCTAAAAGCTGAATCTACTTCGTCATCAATGTCAGCAATTTCTTTAGCGCGCTCAACGTTGTGTTGGCTAAAGGCGTCGATTGCTTGACCTAGCATATTTTTCGCTAGTTCACCGACCGCGAATAGGTCATCCATGATTGGATCGAATGGTGCTAGATTATCAATTTGTAGGATACCTTTAGCGATTGAAGTCGCATGGTCAGCGACGCGCTCTAGGTCGGAACTTGAAGCAAATACAGACAGAATCATTCGCAAGTCGGTCCCAATGGGTTGTTGACGAGCGATTATACGCATGACATAGCGTTCGATTTCTTTTTCTAGGTGGTTGATTTCAATATCGCTATCGATCACAGATTGTGCTTCAACGTGATTATTAGTCTTTAGCGCTTGATAAGCGCGTTCTAACATAGCTGCTGTACCAAATCCGAGCTTAGCGTGCATACCCTCCAAAGTCTTTAGCTGGTCATCGTAAAATTTTCTTACTGGACGTTCCATCATCATCACTCCTTTGCGATGTACTTTTCTTTACTAAGGAGTCAGTTTACCATATTTTACCAATCTTGTCATCTAGTAAATATTGTAAAATAGGCGATGTAACCCTTTACAAAGTGTTTGTATAATATATAACATATTTTCCAAAAAAACTCTTGCAATGATGAAGGATATATGGTTTAATAGATTACTGTGTGTAGACACATGTAGTGGGAGGAGAAATCTTAACTCCATTAAACCACAACGCGAAAAACAAGGAGGAATGTTTCGTGGCTAAAAAAGTACAACAAATCGTTAAATTACAAATTGAAGCTGGTAAAGCAAGTCCAGCTCCGCCAGTAGGTCCTGCATTAGGTCAAGCTGGTGTGAACATCATGGGATTCACTAAAGAATTCAATGCACGTACACAAGATCAAATGGGTATGATTATCCCTGTAGTGATCACTGTATTCGAAGATCGTTCATTTACATTTATTACTAAAACACCACCAGCTGCAGTATTATTGAAAAAAGCTGCCGGCGTTGATAAAGGTTCTGGCGAACCTAACAAAAATAAAGTCGCTACCGTAACTCGCGACCAAGTTCGTGAAATTGCAGAAACAAAAATGGAAGACTTGAACGCTGCAGATGTAGAAGCTGCTATGCGTATGGTTGAAGGTACTGCACGTTCAATGGGCTTTAAAGTAGAAGGCTAATTGTCAGGCTGTATTACAAGAAACTCATACGCCACAAATCACTAGTGATTTGTGAGTGGGAGGATTATCCGCTAAAACCACATAGGAGGAATATATATAATGGCTAAACAAACTAAAAACCAAAAAGCTATTTTCGAAAAAATTGAAAAAAATAAAAAATATGCTTTAACAGAAGCAATTGAATTATTAAAAGAAGTAGACTACGCTAAATTTGATGGATCAGTTGAAGTTGCATACCGTTTAGGTATCGATACTAAGAAAAATGACCAACAAATCCGTGGTGCTATGGTATTACCTAACGGTACTGGTAAAGACCAAACTGTATTGGTATTTGCTAAAGGTGAAAAAGCACAAGAAGCTAAAGATGCTGGTGCTGACTACGTTGGTGACGACGAGTTCATCCAAAAAATCCAAGGTGGCTGGTTTGACTTCGACGTGATCGTGGCAACTCCAGATATGATGGGTCAAATTGGTCGTTTAGGTCGTGTATTAGGTCCTAAAGGCTTAATGCCAAACCCTAAAACTGGTACTGTAACACAAGATGTTACTAAAGCAGTTCAAGACATCAAAGCTGGTCAAGTAGCTTACCGTGCTGATAGCGCTGGTAACTTACACTTACCTGTTGGTAAAGTATCATTTACTACAGATGCATTAGCTGAAAACGTAAAAGCTGTTCAAGAAATGGTTTTACGTGTTAAACCTGCATCTTCTAAAGGTACTTATATCAAGAACTTAGTGATTACATCTACAATGGGTCCTGGTATCCAAATTGATGTTTCATCAATCTAAGATTAAATAAAAATAATACTTGACCCACTTATACTATTTTGGTAGTATGAGTGAGGTTATTTATATAGCTTACCGAAGACAGTTGGTGGCCTTGCCTTAATTTTACCAACCGAGGAAGATACGTCGTTCACTACTAGATAGTGAGCTTTATCCTCTATGTCTTCAGTGACATAGAGTTTTTTTATTAAAAAACTCTAAGAAAATCAGTGGAGGTGAAATATAAGTGAGTGAACAAGCAATTGCTAAAAAACAACAAGAAGTAAACGAAGTCGTTGAGAAAATGAACGCTGCGAATTCTTTAGTTGTGGTTGACTACTTAGGATTATCAGTAGGAGAAGTGACTGAATTACGTAAACAATTACGTGAAGCAGGCGTTGAGTTTAAAGTTATCAAAAACACAATCATGCGTCGTGCTTTAGATTCTCAAGACTTTGACTATCATGAAGAAGTTTTCCAAGGCCCTACAGCTGTTGCGTTTGGTATGGAAGACGCAGTTGCCCCAGCTAAGATTCTTTCAGATTTTGCTAAAAAAGCAGAAGCATTAGAACTTAAAGGTGGTATCTTAGAAGGTAAAATACTTTCTAAAGAAGAAATTCAACAAATTGCGAAATTGCCAAACCGCGAAGGTCTACTTTCAATGCTATTATCAGTATTGCAAGCTCCTGTCCGCAACGTGGCATATGCTGTCAAAGCTGTTGCAGATGCAAAAGAAGAAGACGCAGCGTAATTTATTATCAATTTAATCATACAAAACAAACTATTTAAAAACGGAGGAATTTTATAATGGCTTTAAACATTGAACAAATTATTGCTGATTTAAAAGAATCAACAATTTTAGAATTAGCTGACTTAGTATCAGCAATTGAAGAAGAATTTGGCGTATCTGCTGCTGCTCCTGTAGCTGCTGCTGGTGCTGCTGCTGGTGAAGCTGCTGAAGAGAAAACTGAATTTGACGTAGAATTAACTTCTGCTGGTTCAGCTAAGATCAAAGTAATCAAGGCTGTACGTGAAGCTACTGGTTTAGGCTTGAAAGAAGCTAAAGCATTAGTAGACGGCGCTCCAGCGGTTGTTAAAGAAGCATTACCTGCTGAAGAAGCAGAAGCTTTAAAAGCTGCTATCGAAGAAGCTGGCGGTACTGCAGAAGTAAAATAATCTTTAATAGATTATCTTATAATGAAGATAGAGAAGTTCGGATATTCCGAACTTCTCTTTTTTTATATTTTTAGCCATATTCTAGTTTAGAGTATGGCTTTTTATTTTTACAGAAATAATGACATAAATTAGACTGGACTTTTTCTTAGTTTTAGGTTAAACTAAAAATATAATTATATTAAGCCAAGGGGAGAACGGCAAGATACCCCTTAAATCTAAAAAAGGAGTGAGCAAATTAAATGAAGAAAATTTGGCAAATATTAAGTGTAATGGCTGTGGCACTTGTTTTAGGCGCTTGTGCAGGCAAGGGAGAGTCAGCAACTGATGTAAGTGATACTACTGATGATAAACCTGTGGTAACAGTATCTACTTCTTTTTTACGGGATATGGTTGAAGAATTGGCTGGCGACCAAGTGACGATTGAAACGATTATTCCAGCTGGAGAGGATCCCCATGGTTATCTTGCACGTCCTGAGGATTTGAAGAAAATTCAGGAGGCTGATTTAGTTTTATACCATGGTTTGCATTTGGAGGCACAAATGGTTAAGGCCTTGGAAACAACTGGAGTTGCGGTAACTAAAGATTTTACCGATGAAGATTTAATGATGGTTGATCAAGATGGGGAAAGTGAAGTCGATCCGCACTTCTGGTTTGATATATCACTATATCAAAAGGCCGTTGATACAGTAGCTGATGAGTTGGTGAAGCTAACTGATGATGAATCTATTAGTGATAAGGCATCTGCTTATAAGGATGAATTAACAGCGTTAGATACATGGGCTCAAGCTGAGATTGAATCGATTCCTGAAGAACAACGTTACCTGATCACCCCGCATGATGCCTTTAACTATTTCTCAAACCGTTATGGTATAGATGTAGTGGCACCACAAGGGATTTCAACACAATCTGAGGCTTCCAATGCAGATATTTCAGCCATTGCGAACTTTATTGTAGAAAATCAAGTACCTGCAATTTTTGCAGAATCAACTACAGACCCAGCGCGTATGCAACGTATCCAAGAGGCGGTAAGTGCTAAAGGAAGTGAAGTAGCGGTTGTTTCAGGTGATGGACAAGAGTTGTTCTCTGACTCACTTGCGAGTGAAGGTCAAGAAGGCGATAACTATATTGATATGTTTAAACATAATGTGAACTTGATTGTGTCTAACCTTAAATAAGATAGCGTGTGTTGAATGAAGTGATGAGAGGATGATAGATGAGATGTCAGCAATGATTAATGTAGAGGATTTGGCCATGTCTTATGATGACCAATTAGTATTAGAAGATATCAACTTAGCAATTCCAGCTAATTCAAAGACGGCAATTATTGGGCCCAATGGTGCTGGTAAGTCTACTTTGTTAAATTGTATGCTTGATTTTTTGAAGCCACTAAAAGGAAAGGTAACCTTTAACGGTAAAATATATAAAGACTATTATAAGATGATAGCCTATGTGCCGCAATCATCTTCAGTAAATTGGGATTTTCCAACTACTGTTTTAGATGTGGTTTTAATGGGGCGATATGTATATCAAGGTTTCTTCAAAAAGGCTAGCCAATCAGATAAAGATAGGGCGCTTGAAGCTTTAGCTAGCGTGAATATGACCGACTATGCAGATCGTCAAATTGCGCAACTTTCTGGGGGACAAAGGCAACGGGTTTTCTTAGCCCGTGCTATCTGTCAAGATGCAGATATTTACTTTTTAGATGAACCAATGAAGGGTATTGATATCAAAACAGAAAAACTATTCAAAGAAATTATTAACCAATTTCAACGTGATGGTAAAACCATTGTCATCGTCCATCATGATTTGGCTACTGTTCGCGAATATTTTGACCATGTGATTTTGTTGAATAGGACGATTATTGGCCAAGGCCCGGTAGAAGAGACCTTTAATGAAAGCAATATTAGCATGGCTTACGATCAAAGGATTGGTGAAATTTATGGACATATTCACTGATTTCTCCTTTCAAATTGTTTTACTTGGAACGGTTGTCCTAGCAATGGCTTCTGGAGTTGTGGGTACCGTCACTGTGTTAAGAGGACAAAGTTTAATTGGAGACGCGATTGGCCATGCTACTTTTTCTGGTATAGTGATCGCTTTTATGCTCTTTCAGTCAAAGAATACCCTAATCCTTACACTAGGGGCTTTAATCGCAGGGATGGTAGCTTTTTATTTTATTGAGTTGATTCATAAGCATTCCTTTATAAGCTTGAACTCAGCCCTAGCTTTAGTCTTATCTTCCTTCTTTGGATTAGGTATGACTTTGAAGTCGTATATCCAGGGAAACCCACAGTTTACTGACGCATCGCAAGCGGGACTGCAACACTATATATTTGGTCAGGCAGCCTTTTTATTGAAATCAGATGTGTGGTTAATTATCTTTGCTTCTTTAATTGCTTTAACCATCTTGATCATCTGTTATCAACAAATTAAAATTTTTGTTTTTGATCCAAATTATGCTCAGGCAATTGGTATTCGGGCGAATATCTTGAATTGGTTCATTCTATTAATGGCGATTGTGATGATTGTTGTAGGTCTTAAAGCGGTTGGTGCCATATTGATCTCTAATATGTTGATAACGCCTGCTATTACTGGCTTACAATGGTCAAAACGATTCCCGGTGGTCTTGCTGGTAGCTGCACTATCAGGCGGTATATCAGCTGGTATAGGCACTTACTTGTCCTCCATAATTCCTAATCTGCCTACTGGTCCGGTGATTATTGTTGTGATGTCTATTGTATCCTTACTGTCTGTTATTTTAGGACCGAGAGGGTATGTGATGACCTACTTCAGAAAGAGACGGTATCTATCTGGTCATCGAGGCGATGGAATAGATGCAGAGGAGGTGGCATAATGGGCGCTTTATCAATTGTAATGGTCACCGCTGTTTCCTGTGCTTTACTTGGTGTGTTCCTTATTTTGAAGGATATGGCAATGGTTGCCGATGCCTTGTCTCATACAGTTTTACTAGGAATTGTACTTGGTTATTTTATCGCTGGTGATTTAGATTCACCTATTCTATTTGTGGGGGCCTCCCTCTTTGGGGTCGTGACCGTCTATGCCATTGAATATGTCGTCAATAAGTTCGCCATTCAAAATGATGCAGCGACTGGATTGGTCTTTACTTTACTTTTTGCTATTGGTATTATCTTGATTTCTAAGGATGCACGAGATGTTCATTTAGATGTTGATGTGGTCTTGAGCGGGGAGGTTATATTTGCTGCTTTAAATACAAGGAATATTTTGGGTTTTGAAGTGCCAATTTCCTTTGTTGATATGTTTGTGCTGTTGTTAATCAACATTACCTTTGTAGCAATGACTTATCAACAACTAAAAGTGAGTATTTTTGACCCCGTATATGCGAAATCAATCGGTGTAGCAGTAGGCTTGCTGAACCTAGCCCTTATGACTTTAGTATCTATTACTACGGTTGTGGCTTTTGATACAGTCGGTGCGATCTTGGTGATTTCATTAATGGTCGCCCCTGCCTTGAGTGCGCATTTATTATCAAAACGATTAATGACGATGTTGTTAGTTGCTGTTTTGTATGGCGTGATCAATAGTTTAATTGGTTATTATGTGGCGATTTGCTTTAATGTATCGATTTCTGGTACTATCGCATTTACCGCCTTTGTGACCTTCCTATTAACCTTTTTATTTGCACCGAATGGTCTAATAGGTAAACGAATGAAATATCATGCACACAGGTGAATAATGAATGTATCTATCTATCAAACGTCTTATGTGCCTTTAGGATTAGCATAAGGCGTTTTTGTATCTATACTAGATTTCCTTAAACTTAGCTACTTGTTCTAGGGACAGTCAACCTATAAAATGAAGGTAACGATATAGAACGGAGGGTGTTCATGAAAGAGAGTCATCAGTACTTCGAGAATAATGAAGATCTTGGACACGATTTTAAGCAATACGATACCGTAATTTTTGAGCGAGATTTTACCTTCAAAACAGACTCAGGTGTTTTTTCTAGGGATAATTTAGATTTTGGGACACGTGTCATGTTGGAGGCGTTAGATCTAGATCATTTAGCACCGGGCGACTTACTTGATTTAGGGGCGGGCTATGGTCCTGTTGGTGTAATTATGGGAACGATGTTACCGGATCGGACTATTTATGGGGTAGATATCTCAGAGCGGGCAATTGGTCTAGCTAAAGAGAATGCAGCTTATAACAAGGTAGCGAATGTTGCTTTTTCAGTATCGAATGCTTATGAAGCGATTGAAAAAAGAGATTTCGGGGTTATCCTGACCAATCCACCTGTCCGCGCTGGTAAAGAAGTAGTACATCATTTTATGAGTGAAGCCATACATTATCTAAAGCCAGGTGGCGAACTTTACGTTGTTTTACAGAAGAAACAAGGGGCACCTTCAGCTATGAAAAAAATGGCAGAGGTATTTGGCAATGTAGAGGAAATTGAGCGACGTAAAGGTTACTGGATTTTAAAGAGCGTAAAAGAAAAGGAATCATAATTTAAGATAAGCGTTACATCCTCTGGGTGTAATGCTTTTTTATACCTAAAAATAATATTTTAGATAGAACAATGATTGTACTTTTTTGAGTTTGTGAATTAAAGCCCTTCCATATTTAGTCTAAAGGAGGTATAGGAATTTAATATAAAATGATTTATTCTCTAAAAACCTGTCAAATCAACCTTTTTAGGAAGCCTTTTTTGAAAACTTTGTCTGTAAATGGTACGGTAAAATGGTGAGTTTCGTTGTATTTTGTAATAAAGTGTCAAAATAAAGGAGGATTATGATGACAACCGCAGTAAAAATTGAAAATTTAACAAAAATTTACGGGAGTCGCTCTCAGACAGAAAAAGCGAAAAAATTATTAAATGAAGGAAAGTCTAAAGAGGAAATCGTACAACAAACAGGTGCAACAGTTGGGGTTGACAATGCCAGTCTAGATATCAAACAAGGTGAAACATTTGTGATCATGGGATTATCTGGTTCAGGTAAATCAACTATGCTACGCATGATCAATCGTTTGATCGAACCAACAGCGGGTAACATCACTATCTTAGGTGATGACGTGACAGGTGCTAATAAAGAAGAACTACGTGAAATCAGACGTAAAAAGGTAAGTATGGTATTCCAAAGCTTCGCCTTATTCCCACATAAAACAATTCTTGAAAATACAGAATTCGGGTTGGAGATTCAAGGCGTCGGCAAAGAAGAACGCCAAAAAGCTGCTGAAAAAGCACTTGAAAACTCAGGGTTATTAACATTCAAAGACCAGTATCCAAATCAATTATCAGGTGGTATGCAACAACGTGTAGGTCTTGCGCGTGCCTTAGCAAATGATCCAGAAATTTTACTAATGGATGAAGCCTTCTCAGCGCTTGACCCATTAATTCGTCGCGACATGCAAGATGAATTGGTTGATTTACAAGAACGCGTAAATAAAACCATCGTATTCATTACCCATGACTTGGATGAAGCCTTAAGAATTGGTGACCGTATTGCTTTAATGAAAGACGGAGAAGTTGTTCAAGTAGGTACTGGTGAAGAAATTTTAACTAACCCAGCCAATGACTATGTTGAACGTTTCGTAGAAAGTGTTGATCGTTCTAAAGTCCTTACAGCTGAACACGCAATGACGCGCCCTAAAGTCTTACTAAATGTTGAGCGCCACGGTGCTAGAATGGCCTTACACCGTATGGAAGAAGAGGACTACACTTTCCTAATGGTGGTAAACAACAAACGTGAATTATTAGGTTATGTTCGTGATACGGATGTTGCGAAAATGATCAAAAACAATCAAAACAAAGAATACTTATCTGTTGAATCTATTATTCGTACAGACCACCCAACAGTTCACCCAGAAACATCTATTAATGAAATTTATGATGTAATGGGGAATGCGTTTATGCCAATTTCAGTAGTAGATGAAGAAAACCATTTGTTGGGTCTAATTAGCTCTAAGATGGTCATCAATAGTTTAGCGCATGATACTGACAATGGTGATAACGGAGAAGATACAACAAAAGTAGAAGAGGAGGAAGAATTGAATGTTTAATTTAGCGATGTATCCAATTCCACAACTGCCAGTTGCGGATTGGGTTGAAGCAGCAACAAACTGGTTAACCATCACATTATCAGGTCTTTTTGGTGCCATCCAAAACGGTGGTACGGCCTTTATGAACGGTATTACCAACTTACTATTATTAATTCCGCCATTTGCTTTCATTTTAATAGTAGCAGTGATTGCTTACTTTGCTAGTAAGAAACAATTATCACTATCAGCCTTTGCATTAGTTGGTTTAGGGTATATCTTAAACCAAGGTTTATGGTCAGAATTAATGAATACAGTAACATTGGTACTTGTATCTAGTGTGATTTCAATTATTATTGGTGTACCTTTAGGAATTTGGTCAGCGAAAAATAAAACTGTCCACAATATCTTGAAACCTATTCTAGATTTCATGCAGACAATGCCAGCCTTTGTATACTTGATTCCAGCCGTTGCTTTCTTTGGTATTGGTATCGTACCAGGTACCTTTGCGTCAGTTATCTTTGCGTTACCACCAACAGTACGATTCACTGAACTAGGTATTAAACAAATTTCTACTGAGTTAGTAGAAGCAGCAGATGCCTTTGGTTCAACTGGTAAACAAAAATTATTCAAAGTGGAATTACCTTTAGCTAAATCTACTATCATGGCTGGTGTAAACCAAACAGTTATGCTTGCGTTATCTATGGTTGTTACAGCGTCAATGATTGGTGCGCCTGGTCTAGGTCGTCAAGTCTTAACCGCTCTACAACGTGCATCAGTAGGTTCAGGATTTGTGTCAGGTCTAGCAATTGTTATCTTAGCAATCTTGATTGACCGCTTAACAAACCGTTTAACATCTGATAAAAATAGCTAGTTTAAAGAAAGGAGAATCCATTTTGAAGAAAAAACTTAAGGGTATCTGGATTGCAGTCGTTGCAATCTTAGGATTAATTCTTACTTTCGGAAGCGCTGATGCTTACAAAACCAACGTCTTTAATCTTGTTTCTGGTGAAAGCAAAGGCAATATTACCTTGTCTTACGTAACTTGGGATACTGAAATTGCTTCTACAAATGTAATCGCAGAGGTTTTACGTCAAGCAGGCTATACGGTAGAAACGACGCCATTAGATAATGCCATTATGTGGTCATCAGTTGCAACAAATGAAGCAGATGCGATGGTTGGTGCTTGGTTACCAAATACACATGCACCACAGTATGAACAATACGGTGACCAAATGGAAGATTTAGGTCCTAACTTAGAAGGTGCAATCACAGGGTTAACAGTACCAACTTATATGGAAGATGTGAATTCAATTGAAGACCTTAGTGATGAAGCGAACCAAACGATTACAGGAATTGAGCCTGGTGCTGGTGTAGTGGCAGCTGCTGAAGATGCAGTTGGTACTTATAGTAACTTACAAGGTTGGACTGTTCAAACATCATCTTCAGGTGCCATGACAACTGAACTAGGTACATCTATTGCCAGCGAAGACGACATCGTTATTACTGGTTGGTCTCCACACTGGATGTTCCAAGAGTATGACTTGAAGTACTTAGAAGATCCAAAAGGTGTCTTTGGTGAAGGAGAAACAATCAACACAATGGTTCGTCAAGGTCTACAAGATGATATGCCAGAAGCTTACCAAATTTTAGATAATTTCTATTGGGAAGTCGCAGATATGGAATCTGTAATGGCAGAAATCAATAAAGGAGCAGATCCACAAACTGCAGCCCAAGCTTGGATTGAAGAGAACCAAGAAACAGTTGATCAATGGTTAGCTGTTGAAGAATAATTGAATAAAAGCTTTGACACAATACTGTTCATAACCTTTAATGAACAATAACGTCTCAACAAGCTTATAACAGGAGTGAGGCACTATTAGCCCCTCCTGTTTTTTTATAAAAGTAAGTCGTCGAATATTGCCACTAAAGAAGATTATTTTCGGGAGTGTAAAAATGTTTAAGAAAATTAGTTTAGGCGTAGCAATTATTGTTGGGTTATTATTTACCTTTGGCAGTGAAGATTCGTATAAAACAACTGTAGGCTCAAGTGCTGGGGGTCAAACAGTGAATCTAGCAACTGTGAATTGGGAATCTGAAATAGCCTCAACAACTGTTTTAGCGCAAGTGCTTGAAGAAGCAGGATTTAATGTACAAATCACAACAGTAGACCCAGCCGTTATGTGGAGTTCCGTTGCTGAAGGGCAAGCAGATGCTATGGTTGGTGGTTGGGTGCCAGTTACGCATCAAGCCTATGCGGATGAATATGGTGATTCAATGGTTGATTTAGGAGCTAACTTAGATGGTGCTATGTCTTCATTAACCGTTCCAGCCCATATGGAAGATGTCAATTCAATTGAAGATCTTACGGATGAAGATGGCGCCACTATAACAGCGATAGAGCCAGGCGCAGGTGTTTCAGTTAATGCCCAAAATGCTGTTAAAGAGTATGATAACCTATCTGGTTGGAATGTTTCTGTTAGTTCAACAGGTGCCATGATTGCTGAATTAGAACAAGCAATTAATAATGAAGAGGAAATAGTTGTTACCGGATGGAAACCACACTGGATGTTTATGGATTATGACCTTAAAATGCTTGAAGATCCAAATAATGTCTTTGGTGGTTCTGAGGAAATTCATTCATATGTACGAGAAGGTTTCAAGGAAGATAATCCAGAGGCTTATAAAATTATTGATAACTTCTACTGGGAAGTTGAAGATATGTCTTCTGTTATGGAAGAATTAGCAACAGATGTAGAACCAGAAGAAGCAGCAGATAATTGGATTGAAGCTAATCGTGAAACAGTTGATGGTTGGTTAGAATAAAATTTCTTCTATATATATAGAAAACAGGCAGGTAGATTAATTGGATCCACCTGCCTGTTTTTTTATCCAAAAAGAGTTCTTTTCAATTTATATAGTTCGATAGGACTCAGTTTCTCGTTTACATTATTAGGAGACGATAGGTTTAAGATAGAGCTTGTATATGCGAGTAGTAAAGCATCTTTTAGTGCCCATTTTTTCATTTTAGCCCAAACATAGGTGCTGGTGAAAGCTGCGTGTGAGCCGTTGACGGTTTCTATATGGTTTATTTTAATAGGTTTTTGTCGGATAAATTGGCCTTCTGAGTGTACATAGCATAGTATGCCTTTGAGATAATCATATAAAATAATTGTTTCGATGCCCTTAGCTCCTAGAAATTTCATTCCTTCTTTTATAGTTAAGGGTTGATTAGTGGAATCATTTAGTAAAACAACAAATTCTTCCTCCGTTGTAACTAGAGTATCGATCTTCATTTGCGAACTAAGAATTGTTGAATTTTTTAGGTTAGTAGTTGTTTTAACAACTAAAGGGATAGATAGGTGGTTATATAACCACTTAAAACAATCTTTTGAAAGGTTGGTGTCAACCAGGCAATGGTCAGAATGATTAATGATTTCATATCTAGCGTCGAGAAAATCACTGGTGATATATTGATATATTTCCATATCATCTACACCTAACAATCGTCTGCCTTCATAATCTTCTATATACATGTAAGAACTAGTGCTTATATCCTCTATTTTTTGGGAATAAGACATATCAATGTCGTGCTCTTTTGAGTCTACAATAACTTGATTACCATCTGCATCATTTCCATAAACTGTGATGAAATAGTTATCTGCATGTAATTTTGTTAAATTAGCAGCCATGTTATGGCCTGCGCCTCCGATAGCTGTATGAATTTTTCCAGGGTTAGAATTTTTATCGGTTATTTTTTGATGTGATCGTCCTATGTAATCTACATTCACTCCTCCTATGATAGAAACATATCCAGGTTTGGATATGAAATACCCTCTACCTTCTATATGACCCTCGCTAATTAATTTACGAATGATGGAAGCTACGCCAGAACGAGATAAACCAATTTCCTTTGCGATCTCTTCCTGACTGATAAAAGGATTAATAGCAATTAATGATAGTACTTCTTCTTCATTACGTGTCATGTTGACCTCCTTAGATGTAATTGAGAGAGAATTTCAACAAAAGTTTGTTAACAATAACTTTTTAGATAGTTTGTGAGTGTTTTCTCTTATATTATAAACAAATGTTGTCAGAAAATGAAACCGTTAACAAAAATAAAACTTATCATAGTATATTTAGATCACAGAAAGATAGGAGGAGTAAAAAATGGGACTTGAAAAATACGTAGTTGTAATTGGCGGATTAAATATGGACATCGCAGGGATCTCTGGACCAGTTTATCATGAACGTGACTCAAATATTGGTAAAGTGTTTCTTAGTCCGGGTGGCGTAGGGCGAAATATTGCACATAATTTAGTGAACCTTGAAGTTCCTATCTATTTAATTACATCATATGGTGATGATGACTTTGGATTATTACTTGAAAAAAGTTGTAATGAATTAAACATTAAATTAGATTATGCAGAAAAATTAGACCACGCAAATAGTTCAACGTATCTCTACGTTACAGATGATGAAGGAGATATGGTAACAGGTGTGAATGATATGGGAATCGTTGATTGTATCACACCGGCATTCTTACAAGATAAATTAGATGTGATTAATGAAGCGGAAGTTGTTGTATTTGATGCTAACTTATCTAAAGAAACACTAGAGTGGCTAGGAGACAATGTTACTGCGCCAATCTTTGTTGATCCAGTTTCAGTTTCCAAAGCAGATAGAGTTCAAAGTATTCTGGATAAGATCGATACGATTAAACCAAATGAACATGAGATTGAATTATATACAGGCGTTAAAGTGTTTGATTTAGAGAAAGCTAAAGAGGCTGCGTGCAAATTAATTGATTTAGGCCCTAAGCATGTCTATTTATCACTGGGTTCTAAAGGTATGGTCGTAGCAGATAAAACGCAAAAACCAACTTTTGTACCAGTGATTCCGACAGAGGTTGTTAGTGCTAATGGTGCGGGAGATTGCTCTATGGCTACATTAGTATGGGCCCGGTTCCACTATGGCGATATTCTATCTGTAGAAGAGGTTTCCCAATTAGCCCAAGCAGCATCTAGCATCACACTACAAACTGAAAGTTCAGTTTCAGATGAATTATCTATTCGTTCAGTTGTCCGTCACGCACAATCATACGAAACTATTTCGTATTAATACAAAAGGAGATTATACAATGTTAAAACAATTATATTCAATTATTACTTATGAAGAAGCAGTTCAAACAATCGATGCAGGCGCAGACCATATTGGTTTAGTACCTATGCAAGATGGTGGCGTACCTGCTCACCGTGTAGAACATGATTTAGTGGATAAGATTTTTGATAAGTGTAGAGAACGAGGCGTAAAAACAGTTGCGATTATGTTGAACCGTGATGGTCAAGAAATTATCGATGTTTGTCAACGAGTGAAACCTGATATTGTACATTTTGCAGGTATGGATTTTACATGTGACGAAGATTTTGCAGCGAAAGTCCGTGAAGCATGTCCTGGTATCGAAATTATGCAAGCTGTTTTAGTGGATGGGCCTGGCGCTTTAGAGAGAGCAATTGAGTATAGTAAATTTGCTGACTGGATCCTTACAGATACTGGATTAGCACCGGATACTGGAATTGGTGCATCAGGTGAAACGCATGACTGGGATATTGATAAGGCGATTGTTGAAGCTGTTGATATACCGGTAATTATGGCAGGTGGTTTAGGACCAGATAATGTTGAGGAAGCCATTCGTCACGTTAGACCTGCTGGCGTAGATTCACTATCTAAAACATCAATCAAATATGATGGCGGACATATGGAAAAAGATATTGAGAAAGTTCGTTTATTCTGTGAAAGAGCAGATAAAGCAGCAGCTGAATTGGGACTATAAAAAGGAGCGGTTTTATATGAATTATAAAATGATTCAAAGTGTAAATATTCTAACTACAGACAACTTTGTAGAAGATGCTGTTGGTGTGCTTCAGGAAGGGGGCTATTCAAAGCCGTTAATTGTTACCGATGAATTTATGGCGGGAACTGATTTAATGAAAGCATTTCTGAACAAAATCACTGATGCGGGATTGCAATACTATATTTTTGATTCAGTAAAACCGGACCCTGTTATATCAACAGTTGATAATGGATACGAAGTTTACGCTGGAGAAAGTTGCGATGCAGTCTTTGCTATTGGTGGCGGTAGTGTATTAGATGTTGCTCGTGGGATTAACATCTTAGCACATAATGGTGGAAAAATTATTTCTTATATAGAAGGAAAAGCAGTAAAACATTCCCCAGGGCTAATCTCAGTACCTACCACATCTGGAACAGGTAGTGAGTTGTCTAATGCGGTGGTCTTAACTGATCCAGAAACTGATTCAAAACATACAATTTTAGCTGATGGTGCCAAGAGTGAAGTGGCGATATTAGCGCCAGAGTGGGTACTTACACTACCATTGGGTCAAACGATAGCAACAGGACTAGATGCATTTTCACATGCAGCTGAAGCTTATACATCCAAACTAGCAACACCAGTTAATGATGCGATTTGTGAAAAAGTAATGTTTATCATTGTCAACTACTTACCTAAAATTATTGAAAATCCAACTGATAAATTAGCAAGATCGAAGATGCAAGTTGCAGCAGCTTTAGGTGGATGGGCTATCAATAATGGGGGTACTCACATTGGGCATTCAATTGCACATATTACCGGTGCAGAATTCCATGTACCTCATGGTATGATGTGTGCTTATGCGTTGCCTGCGGCATTAAAATATGTTTCGGGTGTCCAAACTCGGAAAGTGAAAGAAATTGGACAAATTTTGAGACTAACATTTAATGGTGATGAAGATGCTAATCAAATTGGGGATTTAGTGTCGAAAGCTTATATTCATTTCAGAGATGTAACTTTAGGAATGCAGCCAATTTCTAAATTCAATATTGATAAAGAAGTATTTATTAATCTTTCGTCAGAAGTTGTTAAAGAACGTTTTGCATCAAATACGCCGTTACCCTTAGATGAAGAAGTTGTAAGAAGGTTAATGACAGAGATTATTGAGGGTGAATAATTATGGGAATTATCAGAAACATCATTGGTGTTATATTGATTTTGGCAATTGCTTATTTTGCATCTTGGGATAGAAAAGAAATCAAAAATCGCTTAGTAAATATTGGCGTAATGTTTGTTTTGATGTTTATTGTGGCATTCGTATCTTTACGTACAACATTTGGTATTTCCTTATTGAAAGGAATTTCAAATGCCTTTGCATGGTTGAATGTACAAGCACAAGGAGGCATTAATTTCGTTTTTGGTGGCATTATGTTTGAAGAAGGCGCTAGCGTATTCTTCTTTAACGTATTATTACCAATTGTATTCTTCTCTGCTTTAATTGGTATTTTAGATTATTTAAAAATCTTACCTTTTATTATGAAATGGGTAGGTTGGGCAATTAATAAAATTACTGGTGTTGGAGAGTTAGAAAGCCAGTATTCTATTATGACTACAATGATTGGACAACCGACTGCATATATGACTATTAAAGACCAGATTTTAGCAATGAGTGGGAAGAGATTATTTACATTTCTAATGACCTCTACCTCAACAGTTGCAGCATCTACCCTGGCTGCATATATGGAGATGATTCCTGGTGAATATGTTGTAGTTGCAGTATTTCTAAATATTTTTGCAACATTCATTATTTCTAGTTTCATTAATCCGTACGACACGGAAATAGAAAATAAACATATGGAAGAAAAAATGAATGAAAATAAACCTATTGAGATTGAGAGTATTTCAGAGGTTGAAGAAGAAAAAGAAATGAAGCCTAACTTTATTTCTGTAATTAGTGATTATATTTCTAATGGTTGGGGATTAGCAATCGCTGTAGCAGCTACCTTAGTAGGGTTTGTAGCGATTATTACATTCTTGAATAATGGACTAGATGCATTAATAGGTGTTACATTTACAGAGATTGTTGGCTACATTTTCTCACCAATTGCATTTGCTATTGGCGTACCAAGCGTAGATATTGTAGAAGTTGGTTCTATAATGGCACAAAAACTATTTACCAATGAGTTTGTGGCCTTAGCTGAGGTAGGTAACTTAACTGGTGTTATCTCAGAAAAATCTTTAGCGATGATTTCAGTATATTGTATGAGCTTTGCTAACTTGGGTACTTTAGGTATTGTTACTGGTGGTATCAAGGCTATTAGTGAAGAAAAGGCAGAAATTGTTGGTGGTTATTTGGGTAAACTATTGCTAGGTGCAACGTTATCATCATTACTTGTAGCGGCGATAGTAGGTATGTTCTTTTAACTTTGATAAAATAGGATAGAAACAGTAACAGGCAGGTAGATTAATTGGATCCACCTGCCTGTTTATTTATTATAAAGGATGTTATATCTCTTTAGTGAAATGTTCGATTAGAAAATCATTGTGTCTGCACCGTATGGTTGACCTTGTGCTTCTTGTGCTAAGACATTTAAGAAGTTCCAAGGACGGTTGAATTCTGGTTGGAAGAAGAAATCAGCTTGTGCTAATTGGTCAACAGTCCATTCCGCTTCAATTGCTACAGAAACTGCGTTAATCGCTTGAAGAATGTCGTAAGTTGACATTAGCTGTGCCCCTAAGATGCGACCGTTATCAGCGTCATAATGAAGTTTCATTAATACTTTTTCTTCATCATGCATAAATGAAGGACGGATTAAGTCTTCTTTATATACAGATTTTACGTTTCCTTGGTAAGTGTTTGCGTTAGCGTCCTTGATACCAGTAGTAGCGAATTTGTAGTCAAATACTGCAAGACCTGAGGTACCGTTTACGCGGCCAATTTTAGCTTCTGTATCACCACTTGCATGACGAGCCATGATAACACCTTGGCGACGAGCGTTAGTTGCTAAAGCAATGTAAGCTTTGTCGTTTGTTGGTGCGAAAGGAATCGCAGTAGCATCCCCAGCAGCATAAACATCTTTAACTGATGTTTCCATATGGTCATTTACTTCTATGAATCCACGGCTATCAAGTGCTAGCGTATTTTCTAACCACTTAGTGTTTGGTCTAACACCTACACTAATCACAACTGTATCAGCTTCGTAAGTTCCTTTGTCTGTAACAACAGCAGTTACTTCGTTGTTTTCGTTAACTTTAAATTCTTTGACACCTTCACCAGTTTTAATCTTCATACCTTTGTCTTCCATATGTTTTGTTAGAAGATCAGTGAATTCACTATCAAGGTAAGTTGGTAAGATTGAATCAACGAAGTCAACAACTGTAACATCAATACCAGCTTGTGCATAAGCAGTCGCTACTTCGATACCGATGTAGCCGGCACCAACGACAACGGCTTTTTTAGCTGAAGCCATACGTTTTTTCACTTTATCTGCCCAGTCTCTACCACGTAAGTAGAAGATGTTTTCGTGTTGGTCATCTACATTAGGGATGGTTCCTGGTACGCCACCTGGAGAAAGCAATAGTTTATCGTAACTTTCTGTGGCTTCTTCACCATTAGCGTTACGTGTTGTAATTTCCTTAGTCTCAGGGTTGATTGCAATCACACTTGTATTCATGCGGATATCAACGCCTTGTTCTTTGTATGATGCTTCATTTGCATAATGTAATTCATCTAAAGATTTTGAAATGTCTTCTAGATAGGATTGAATACCACATGATAAGAATGAAGCGGTAGAACCAGCTTCGAACACAACGATCTCTGCATTTGTGTCTGCTTTTAATAGTGTTTGTACAGCTTCGAAACCTGCATGTGAAGTTCCTACTATAACGTATTTCATTCGTATTACCTCCAAAGGACTATATTTGTTGTAAGCATCATTTGCTTACGGGCTTCATTATACGCCTAATTGTGAAAAAAATCTAAAATTTGCATATTTGACAATTTTTTCTTACTTTTAGAAACAATTATGTACAAAATAGTACATATAGTGTTTTTTAGTTTGATTTTTATAAAATCTGGGCAACGAATCTTTAACTAACATAAATGATTGACAATCTAAGGGAAAGGTGTATAATAGAGACTGTATATTATTAATTGGATTGGAACGTTCCGAAATATTGTCCGGGCGCGTTTCTAGGCGACAACAAAAGATACTGGCAGGGAAGTCAAATCATCTTTTGTTATTTTTTTGCCCATTTTTAGGGTAAAAAGGCCTTAATGAGTAATTTCTTACCAAATTCTCATTAAATTCTAACAGTTTAAATTTCGGAGAGGTGGCTTTTAATGACTGGGCATAATGTCAATTTCGGTAAACATCGCGTTCGCCGCAGTTACTCACGTATTAATGAAGTGCTAGAATTGCCAAATTTGATTGAAATCCAAACGGACTCATATAAATGGTTCTTGGATCAAGGGATGAAAGAAATGTTTGAAGACATTTCTCCTATTGAAGATCATGCTGGTAAATTAGCCTTAGAATTTGTTGATTATTCATTTAAAGAAGCTAAATATACCTTAGCTGAAGCACGTGCGCAGGACACAAACTACTCAGCGCCAATTTATGTTAAATTGCGTCTAATGAATAAAGAAACTGGAGAAATCAAGGATCAAGAAGTTTTCTTTGGTGATTTCCCACTAATGACTGACGGTGGTACGTTTATCATCAACGGTGCGGAACGTGTAATTGTTTCTCAATTAGTGCGTTCTCCAGGTGTCTACTATCATGACAAATTAGACAAAAATGGACGACAATCATTCGGAACTACTGTAATCCCTAACCGTGGTGCATGGTTAGAGATGGAAACAGATGCGAAAAATATCTCATATGTACGTATTGACCGTACACGTAAAGTGCCAATGTCAGTATTGGTACGCGCTTTAGGTTTCTCTTCTGATGACCAAATTCGCGAAATCTTTGGAGAAAGCGAAACTTTAGAACTAACCTTAGAGAAAGATGTACATAAAGACCTATCTGATTCTCGTACAGAAGAAGCTTTAAAAGAAATTTACGAACGTCTACGTCCAGGTGAACCAAAGACAGCAGAATCTTCTCGTAACTTACTAACTGCTCGTTTCTTTGACCCACGTCGCTATGACTTAGCAGCAGTTGGTCGTTATAAAGTAAATAAAAAATTAGATATAAAAAACCGCTTATTCAACCAAATCTTGGCTGAAACTTTAGTTGACCCAGAAACTGGTGAAATCTTAGCGGATAAAGGTACTGAATTAAACCGTGAGGTAATGGACAAATTAGCACCATATTTTGACAATGGTTTAAATGTGACGACGTTGTATCCAAATGATGATGCTGTACTGACAGAACCTGTAGACGTACAAATCATTAAAATCCAAGCACCAAAAGATGCTGACCGTACCATCAATGTCATCGGTAACGCTAGCCCAGGTAAAGAAGCTCGCGCTTTAACGATTGCTGATGTATTGGCTTCATTAAACTACTTCTTAGGTTTATATGAAGGTATTGGTAAGACGGATGACATCGACCACTTAGGTAACCGTCGTATCCGTTCAGTTGGTGAATTGTTACAAAACCAATTCCGTATCGGTTTATCTCGTATGGAACGTGTGGTTCGTGAACGTATGTCTATTCAAGATATTGAAAAAGTAACACCACAACAATTAATCAACATTCGTCCTGTTGTAGCATCAATTAAAGAATTCTTTGGCTCTTCTCAATTGTCGCAATTCATGGACCAAACAAACCCATTAGGTGAGTTGACACACAAACGTCGTCTATCAGCCTTAGGACCTGGTGGTTTGACACGTGACCGTGCTGGATATGAAGTTCGTGACGTTCACTACTCTCACTATGGCCGTATGTGTCCGATTGAAACACCTGAGGGACCAAATATCGGGTTGATCAACAACTTGGCATCATATGCGAAAATTAATGAATTTGGTTTTATTGAAACACCATATCGCCGTGTAGATTGGAATACACATAAAGTAACAGACCGTATCGACTACTTAACAGCTGATGAAGAAGATAATTTTGTTATCGCTCAAGGGAACTCTATCTTGAACGAAGACGGTTCATTTGCTGAAGACGTGGTAATGGCGCGTTATGTTGAAGAGAATATCGAAGTGAAACCTGAGCGTGTAGATTACATGGACGTTTCACCTAAGCAAGTAGTGTCTGTTGCAACAGCATCCATTCCTTTCTTGGAAAACGATGACTCTAACCGTGCCTTAATGGGTGCTAACATGCAACGTCAAGCTGTACCATTGTTACAACCACATGCACCACTAGTTGGTACTGGTATGGAACATAAAGCAGCAGCTGACTCAGGCGCTGCAGTCGTTGCTGAGTACGATGGTGTTGTAGAATACGTTGATGCACGTGAAATCCGTGTACGTCGTGAAGATGGTGCTTTAGACAAGTACCCATTAATCAAATACCACCGTTCAAATGCCTCAGCATCATATAACCAAACACCTAACGTGATTCTTGGAGAAAACGTAACTGCGGGAGAAATCCTAGCAAACGGTCCTTCAATGGAGAAAGGGGAAATGGCTTTAGGTCAAAACCCGCTAATCGCCTTCATGACTTGGGATGGTTATAACTATGAGGATGCGGTTATCATGTCTGAGCGTTTAGTTAAAGACGATGTCTACACTTCTATTCATATTGATGAATTAGAATCCGAAGCGCGAGATACTAAATTAGGACCTGAAGAAATTACTCGTGAGATTCCTAACGTTGGTGAAGACGCATTGCGTAATCTTGATGAACGTGGAATCATCCGTATCGGGGCAGAAGTTAAAGATGGAGATATCTTAGTTGGTAAAGTAACGCCTAAAGGTGTAACTGAATTATCAGCAGAAGAGCACTTATTACACGCGATTTTCGGTGAAAAAGCACGTGAAGTTCGAGATACATCATTACGCGTACCGCACGGTGGTGGTGGTATCGTTAACGATGTGAAAGTCTTCTACCGTGAAAACGGCGACGAATTATCACCAGGTGTTTCTATGTTAGTTCGTGTATATATTATCCAAAAACGTAAGATTCAAGTTGGGGATAAAATGGCTGGACGTCATGGTAACAAAGGGGTTGTGTCTCGTATCTTACCTCAAGAAGACATGCCTTACATGCCTGACGGTACACCAGTTGATATTATGTTAAACCCTCTAGGGGTACCTTCTCGTATGAATATCGGACAAGTATTAGAATTGCACTTAGGTATGGCAGCTCGTGAAATGGGCATTCATATTGCAACACCAGTATTTGATGGTGCAAACGAAGAAGACGTATGGGAAACAATCAAAGAAGCGGGTATGGCAAGTGATGCTAAAACTGTTCTTTATGATGGTCGTACAGGTGAACCGTTCGACAACCGTGTTTCTGTAGGGGTTATGTACTACTTAAAACTGTCTCATATGGTCGACGACAAATTACATGCACGTTCTACAGGACCTTATTCACTTGTTACACAACAACCATTGGGTGGTAAAGCTCAATTCGGTGGTCAAAGATTTGGTGAGATGGAGGTTTGGGCACTAGAAGCATACGGTGCGGCATATACATTACAAGAAATTCTGACTTACAAGTCAGATGACGTTGTAGGACGTGTACAAACATACGAAGCTATCGTTAAAGGTGAACCAATTCCAAAACCAGGTGTACCAGAATCATTCCGTGTATTGGTTAAAGAATTGCAATCATTAGGTCTAGACATTGAAGTACTAGACTCTGATAAGAAAGCAGTAGATTTACGTGACATGGATGAAATAACACCAGGATTCCCTAAAAAAGATCAAGAAAACACAGAGAACACAGTTGGTGCAGATGCAACTGTTGAATCACAAGTAAGTGAAATTACTGCACAAAAACAAGTAAATGAATAGTTTGGGCGAATTAGATAAGGGAGGTTGGCCCCTTGGTAGATGTAAATAGATTTGAAAGCATGCGTATCGGGTTGGCTTCACCAGATAAGATCAGATCTTGGTCTTATGGTGAGGTTAAGAAACCCGAAACCATCAACTACCGTACACTTAAATCAGAAAAAGAAGGTCTATTCGATGAAAGAATTTTTGGACCTTCTAAAGATTGGGAATGTTCTTGTGGTAAATACAAGGGTGTTCGCTATGCTGGTGTTGTTTGTGACCGTTGTGGCGTTGAAGTTACACGTTCTAAAGTACGTCGTGAACGTATGGGTCACATTGAATTAGCAACACCTGTAACACATATTTGGTACTTCAAAGGTATCCCATCTCGTATGGGCTTGATGTTAGACATGAGCCCACGTTCTCTTGAAGAAGTAATTTACTTTGCTTCATATGTTGTAACTGATGCAGGTGATACACCATTAGATTACAAACAATTGCTATCTGAAAAAGAATACCGCGATAATAAACGTGAGTATGGTGAAGGCTTCAAAGCAGCAATGGGTGCTGATGCAATCAAGACCTTGTTATCACAAGTTCAAATTGATAGCGAAGTTGCTGAATTAAAAGAAGAATTGAAAACAGCCAAAGGTCAAAAGCGTACACGTGCAATCCGTCGTTTAGACGTTTTAGATGCTTTCCGTAAATCTGGTAACGACCCATCTTGGATGGTTATGGATGTTATTCCAGTTATCCCACCAGAACTACGTCCGATGGTTCAGTTAGATGGTGGCCGTTTCGCTACTTCTGACTTGAATGATTTATACCGCCGTGTAATTAATCGTAACAACCGTTTGAAACGTCTATTAGACTTAAATGCACCAAATATTATCGTGCAAAACGAAAAACGTATGTTACAAGAAGCAGTGGATGCCTTATTTGATAACGGTCGCCGTGGCCGTCCAGTTACTGGTCCAGGTAATCGTCCGTTGAAATCATTGTCACACATGCTTAAAGGTAAACAAGGACGTTTCCGTCAAAACTTACTTGGTAAACGTGTAGACTACTCTGGTCGTTCTGTAATTGTTGTGGGTCCATCATTGAAGATGTATCAAGCTGGTTTACCAAAAGAAATGGCCCTTGAATTATTCAAACCATTCTTAATGCGTGAATTGGTAGCCCGTGATATGGCGATTAATGTGAAACATGCTAAACGTAAGATTGAGCACCAGGATGAAGATGTATGGGACGTTTTAGGTGAAATTATTCGTGAACACCCAGTTCTATTAAACCGTGCACCTACCTTACACCGTTTAGGTATCCAAGCCTTTGAGCCAGTATTGGTTGAAGGTAAAGCGATTCGTCTTCACCCACTTGTGTGTGAAGCTTATAATGCCGACTTCGATGGTGACCAAATGGCCGTCCATTTACCGTTAGGTGAAGAAGCGCAAGCAGAAGCACGCTTATTAATGCTAGCTGCTACGCATATTTTGAACCCTAAAGATGGACAACCGGTTGTTACACCATCTCAAGATATGGTTTTAGGTAACTACTACCTTACAATGGAAGAACCTGAAGTAATAGGTGAAGGTATGTTAATATCTTCAATTAATGAAGCACATATTGCTTATACTAACGGTTATGTACAATTACATACACGTGTTGCTTTCCCAACAGATGCTTTACCTAAAAAACCTTGGACTGAAAACCAAAAAGGTAAATTGATGGTGACAACAATTGGTAAATTATTCTTTAACGAAATTATGCCAGAAGAGTTCCCATACATTAATGAACCAACAACTGAAAACTTAGAATCATCTCTATCAGATAAGTTTATTATGGAACCAGGTACAGATGTGAAAGAGTTTATCAGTCGTCAAGATATGGTTTCACCATTCAAGAAAAAATACTTAGCACGTATCATCGCACAAGTATTTAAAGTATCTAAGATTACTGAAACTTCAATTATCTTAGATAAAATGAAAGATTTAGGTTTCAAATTCTCTACACGTTCTGGTATTACTGTAGGAGTGGCAGATATTACAAACCTTGAATCTAAAGCGGAAATAATCCAAAAAGGACATGACCGAGTAGACAAGATTACAAAACAATATCGTCGTGGTTTGATTACAGATGACGAACGTTATGATCAAGTTATCGATACTTGGAATAAAGTAAAAGATGACATCCAAGTAGCCTTAATGCAATCACTTGATCAAGATAACCCATTCTTCATCATGTCCGATTCAGGTGCTCGTGGTAACATCTCTAACTTTACGCAACTTGCGGGTATGCGTGGTTTGATGGCCGGACCTAATGGTAAGATCATTGAGTTACCTATCTTGTCTAACTTCCGTGAAGGTCTAACCGTGCAAGAAATGTTTATCTCAACTCACGGTGCTCGTAAAGGTATGACCGATACGGCCCTTAAGACAGCCGACTCAGGTTACTTGACTCGTCGTCTTGTAGACGTTGCACAAGATGTCATCATTCGTGAAGCAGATTGTGGTACTGACCGTGGTTTAGCGATTGAAGCAATTAAGAATGGTAACGAAGTAATTGAATCACTTGAAGAACGTGTGACTGGTCGTTACTTACAAAAAGAAGTACGTCATCCAGAAACAGGCGAAATTATTGCACACCACAACGAATTAGTTGATGAACAAACTGCTCGTCGTATCGTTGAAGCTGGTGTTGAGCAAGTAACAATTCGTTCAGCGTTTACATGTAATACTCGCCATGGTGTATGTAAACATTGTTATGGACGCGACCTATCTACTAACCAAGAGGTAGAAGTAGGGGAAGCAGTCGGAACAATTGCAGCGCAATCTATTGGTGAACCAGGTACACAGTTAACAATGCGTACGTTCCATACTGGTGGAGTTGCCGGTGATGATATCACTCAAGGTTTACCTCGTATTCAAGAGATTGTTGAAGCACGTCATCCAAAAGGTCGTGCGGTCATTACAGAAGTTGCTGGTGAAATTGAAGCAATTGAAGAAGATGAAGCAAGCCGTACGAAAACAGTATTTGTTAAGGGTATGACGGACTCTCGTGAGTATAAAGTGCCTTACACAGCGCGTATGAGTGTAGCTGAGGGCGATACTGTTTATCGTGGTCAACAATTGACAGAAGGTTCAATCGATCCTAAAGATTTACTACGTGTAACGAACACACTAACTGTTGAAACGTACATGTTAGATGAAGTTCAACGTGTATACCGCTCTCAAGGGGTAGACATCAACGATAAACACGTGGAAGTTATGGTTCGTCAAATGTTACGTAAAGTACGTGTTCTTGACCCAGGTTCAACAGACTTGTTACCAGGTAAATTAATGGATACAGCCGACTTTACAGATGCCAACGCTGAAGCAATCCGTTCAGGTGAACTACCTGCAACTGCTCGCCCAGTATTATTAGGTATTACTAAAGCTGCCTTAGAAACAAACAGTTTCCTATCTGCAGCTTCATTCCAAGAAACAACTAAAGTCTTAACTGACGCAGCAATTCGTGGTAAAGAAGACCACTTACTTGGATTAAAAGAAAATGTTATTATCGGTAAGATCATCCCTGCAGGTACAGGTATGTCTCGCTACCGTGATATGGAACCGAAAAAAATTGGTGATACACAACAATTAATCTACGGAGAAGAAGCAGACGTAGATACTGAAATTACGCCAATTGACTACTCAAGAATTCAAGAAAACTAATTTTCTATTAAACTGATCACATCCGAATATTCAGACGAGAAAGAACCCCAGACTTATGTTGAGTCTGGGGTTTTGTTCTATCGTAAATGAAAATATTACTGATTATTCAACAATAAATTCAACATATGCGCGGTCATCGAAGCTAATTTGACCAGGATTAACACCTTTAGAAGAAATAAACTGGTCTATTAAGTCGGGATCCTGTTGAATGATTTCCTGTAAATAATCTTCTGTTTCTTCAAAGGTTGGCAAGATTTCAGGGTAACCATCCGAGGTTAAAATAATGTTATCCCCAGTTTGAACGGGAATTACTGTGATTAAATCGAAGGGGATTTCTTGGCCATTTAGAATAGAATAGCCAAAACGGGTATCATTCCTGTTAGCGAAAGTATTAGCCGAAATTAAGTATGGCATAATGGCTTCTCGAGCTTCTCGGTGATGATTTGGGTGTATATGTAGGATAAGGGAACGGAAGTTACTCAAAATATCGTCAGAGACCTTAGGTTGGGTATATAGTTGGTCATTGACGCGAGCTTGGCAGTCGCCAATTAAATAAATTTGTTTGTAGAAATCTGAATATAAGACCATGGTAGCTTGTGGACCATGTTCAATTCGATTTAGTGGGAAATCCACATGTGCATAAAATTCATTTTCAAATGCTTGATTTACATCTTTAATGATGTCTTCGATAGATGTTTCACGATCTAGCGTAGCGAATAGATCCTTGATAATATTAGAAGCTATTTTTCCAGTTTTCATTCCTTTATATGTGAAATTTGTTTTGGAGGTTACGCCATCAATGACAGCGATGAAGTGATCATTGATAAATAGTGCATCCTCACATAAAGCTGGTTGATCAAATTTCCCTTGAATAAAAGTATGTTGAATCTGCATGACATCACCCTCATATGCTAAAGTTTGTTATCTACAGTATATAGAAAATGATGGGATAGGCAAAAAATAAATAAGGTAGGAAAGGAAGACCACTAGGAAGGTTATTATACTTTAGTTTTAAGTAAAAGATATGACAAATGGCCAAACCGCATGCACACATGAGTAAATACGGAAATGATAGTGGACCATGAAATAAGGCAAGGATTGTGAGTGTCTTAATATCTCCACCTCCTATACCTTGAGGAAGGAGGTAATTACACGTAATGAGCGTGGTGAATATTAATAAGGCGAAAATGCTATGTGTTAGAATCTCTAAATGCATATTTTGATAATGATAAATAATGACTAAGATGCATAAAATAATCTGGAAACGATCCGGTATGATTTGTAGTGCTAGGTCAGTGCTTGTCATCATGAGCAGAATAATGAAGGCTATAAAAATATAAATACTGTTTATATTAGAATGACCGCGAAAGAGTAGTAATGAAGATATGGCAAAGTAACCTTCACATAAGGGATAAGCGAATGGGATTGGTTGTTTGCAATGTGTGCATTTACCACCTATGATGATATAACCTAATAAAGGGATCAAAGCGATTGGTGAAATAGCTACTTGGCAATGGTCACATTTAGACCGCCCGAGTGTAAATGATTGTTGATAGACAGTTCTTGATCCGACCACCATAAAAAATGAAGCAAGGCTAGCAAAAAGGACCAATAAAATGGTATAATAGATGAACAATATCATTTTAAACCTCCTTACAATTTATATACGTATTTTTTCTAAAAATACGACAAAAAATAAATTTTTATAGAAATTGTATTGACAGTGTTTAAATCTGATGGTATTATTTAGTAGTTGTCTTTGATAGATAACAAAACAACAATTTATGGAGAATTAGCTCAGCTGGGAGAGCGTCTGCCTTACAAGCAGGATGTCGGGGGTTCGAACCCCTCATTCTCCACCATGACTCGTTAGCTCAGTCGGTAGAGCAACTGACTTTTAATCAGTGGGTCGTAGGTTCGATTCCTACACGGGTCATATTCATTTTTTGAATAAATATATACGCCGGCTTAGCTCAGTTGGTAGAGCATCTGATTTGTAATCAGAGGGTCGAGGGTTCAAGTCCTTTAGCCGGCATATATTAAAGAAACTCCTTCATCGAGAGATAGAGGAGTTTTTTTGGTGTCCACTGCTATTTTTCCTATAAAACGGCTCTTCGTCAAATCGGACTGATGAGAATAA